>QJWJ01000491.1 GCA_003235365.1 Deltaproteobacteria bacterium | reverse complement strand
GGCTTGGAACGGTCTGCTTCTTCGCAACTTAATGCTGCAAGGGGGTTGACCCTCGCAGCGGCGCGCTTAACTTGGCGCGCCGGCGGGGTCCCCCCCACCGCAATCCACTCAGCGCACCTATTCAATGAGGCGCCTCCAATGGGCGCAGTCGAATTCGCGCAGCGACAAAAGCACAGGAGCAACTCCGGATGAGCAAAGACATCGTCTTTCGACAGCGAGCACGCCGCTCGTTTCAGGTCGGTTTGAACGCCTTGGCCGACGCGGTCAAGGTCACCCTCGGCCCACGCGGAAGAAACGTCGCGATTGAGCGCAGTTGGGGCTCGCCCACCGTCACCAAGGACGGCGTCACGGTCGCCACCGAAATCGACCTGCCCAACAAGGTCGAAAACCTCGGCTCGCGCCTGATCAAAGAGGTCGCCCAGCGAACCAACGACGACACCGGCGACGGCACCACCACCGCCACGGTGCTCGCCCAGTCCATCTACAACGAGGGGCTGAAGTTGGTCGAGGCCGGCGTCCCCGCCTCCGAGGTCAAGCGTGGCCTCGACAAGGCAGCCGCCGCGGTTCAGGTCGAGCTGAAGAAGCTGGCCAAACCGGCCAAGACTAGCAAGGAGATCGCGTTCATCGGCACGGTCAGCGCCAACGGCGATGAGACCGTCGGGGCGTTCCTGGCCGACGCCTTCGACAAGATCGGCCGTGATGGTGTGGTGACCGTGATCGAGTCCCAGCTGACCGAGACGACGGTCGACATCGTCGAAGGCATGGAGTTCGACCGCGGCTACTTGTCGCCTTACTTCATCACTGACCAGCAGCGACTCAAGGCCGAGCTGGAGAACCCCTACATCCTGGTGATGGAGAAGAAGCTCAGCGCCATCGCCGACGTGCTGCCCGCACTCGAGGCCGTCAAGAAGGCCGGTGGGTCGCTGGTCGTGATCGCCGAGGACGTGGACGGCGAGGCACTCGCCGCGCTGACCGTCAACAAGCTGCGCGGTGTGTTGCAGAGCGCTGCGGTCAAGGCTCCAGGCTTTGGCGATCGTCGGATCGAGATGATCAAGGACATCGCCGCGTTGGTCGGAGCCTTCCCATTCATGCAGGCAACGGGGCGCAAGGTCGACAGCGCCACGCTGGCCGATCTGGGGCGCTGCGAGCGCGTCATTCTGGAGAAGGAAACGACCAAGCTCATCAAGGGCAAGGGCAAGAAGACCGAGGTCGAGGCGCGCAAGGAACTCATCCGTCGCGAGATGGAGAACACCAACAGCACCTACGACAAAGAGAAGCTGCAGGAGCGCCTGGCTCGCATCAGCGGTGGTGTTGCGGTGGTTCGCGTCGGCGGCGCAACCGACGTCGAGGTGCGCAACCGACGGCACTCCATCGAAGATGCGCTGGCGGCGACGCGCGCTGCGATTGCCGAAGGGTTCGTTCCCGGCGGTGGCGTTGCGTTGCTGCGTGCGTCGAAGGCGATCGATTCGCTGAAGGACTTGAACGACGGCGAGCGCGCGGGTGCGCAGTTGCTGGCGCGCGCCATGCAGGGGCCGATCCGTCAGATTGCGCTCAACGCTGGCGAGGATCCCACGGTCGTTGCCGCCAAGGTGTTGGGCGGCAAGGGGGCGTTCGGTTTCGATGCCCACAAGCTCGAGTATGGTGACTTGGTTGCTGCTGGGGTGATCGATCCTTTGAAGGTGGTTCGCCTCGCCCTCGAAAACGCCGTGAGCATCGCGAGCCTCATGCTCACGACCGAGGCCCTGATCGTCTCTCGGCCTGAACCCGAGGCACCCGCTGCACCTGGCGGTGGCGGTATGGGAGGCATGGGCGGTATGGGAGGCATGGGCGGTATGGGAGGCATGGGCGGTATGGGAGGCATGGGCGGTATGGGAGGCATGGGCGACATGATGGGCGGCATGGGCGGCCTGGACATGGATTGACCTGCTCTCGCTCGAGATCTCGTTTGACGAAAACGGCGCCGAAAGGCGCCGTTTTCGCGTTCTCAACCAGTCGCGGCAAAGCGAGCCCTTTGCCGGACCGTCAGTGAAAGTCCCGCGACCGATGTCGCAGGGAGCCCCCTGGTGCGTCCAAGCGCTGCACCGATTGCACGATGACGTGCAGCACTGCAGTCGGTCGTCCCACTTCCCCCGTTCGCGGTTGGGTCAATTGCCGCTCCAAACGCCCCTCGGCCAACATCAACGTCGCGTGTCGAACGACGTGACGAAAGCGCTCGTAGACGTGGGCGAACAACACCAGGTTCATGCTGCCGGTTTCGTCTTCGAGGGTCACGAACACGACGCCGCTGGCCGTGCCGGGGCGTTGCCGTGACTGCACCAGACCGGCGACGCGCACGTGGGTTTGGTGGCGCAAATCGTTCAACTGACGCGCCGTGATTACCGCTGCCGCTCGCAGTTGTGGGCGCAAGTGACTCAAAGGGTGGTCGTCGATGGACAAGCCGACCCGGTCGTAGTCGAGCAGCAGTTGTTCGCTGCGCCGTAGTTCGGGCAGGCGCACCGGAGCTTCGTCGATCGGCTTGTCGGCAAACAACCCCGGCGTTTGGGGGGCACGTGCGGCCCACAGGGCTTGGCGCCGGCCGCGGACCAACTCTTCGAGGGCACCAGCTTCGGCCAGGGCGTGCACTTGATCTTTGGGCAAGTGTGTGCGTTCGACGAGATCGGACAAGCTGCGAAAAGGTAACCGTTCTCTTTCCGTGACGATGAGGTCGGCGTAGTGGCGTTTGAGCCCTTTGACCAGGCGCATGCCCAGGCGCATGGCGCGGTGTGCACTCGGAAAGCGACTGTTGATACGGCTGTGACCCGGTGTTTCCAGGGTACAGTCCCAAGTGCTGAAGGCGACGCGCACCGGCCGTACCTCGACGCCGTGTTTTTGCGCATCGCGTACCAAGGCGGCCGGTGAGTAGAACCCCATCGGCTGGGAATTGATCAGGGCGCAGCAAAAGTGTGCGGGGAAATGCACCTTCTGCCACGACGAGACGTAAACCAGCAGCGCAAATGAGGCCGCGTGTGATTCGGGGAAGCCGTACTCGCCGAAGCCTTTGATCTGTTCGAACAAGGCGGCGCCGAATTCTCGACTGATGCCGCGACTGGCAAAGCCGCTGAGCAGCCGATCGCGATGTCGCAGCAAGCGCCCGGTTTTTTTCCAGGCCGCCATGTCGCGCCGCAACTGGTCGGCTTCACCGCCCGTGTAGCCCGCGCCGACGATGGAGATTTGCATCACCTGCTCTTGAAAGAGTGGAACTCCCAAAGTGCGCTCGAGAATCGGCCACAGGTCGGCGTGGGGCACACCGACCGGCTCTTCGCCGTTACGCCGTCTCAAATAGGGGTGAACCATCCCGCCCTGGATCGGACCCGGGCGCACGATGGCCACTTCAATCACCAAATCGTAGAAACACTGAGGGCGCAGTCGCGGCAGCATGGCCATTTGCGCGCGGCTTTCGATCTGAAAGACCCCGACGGTGTCCGCTTCGCTGATCATGGCGTACACAGCGGGATCTTCCGAGGGGATGCGTGGCGCGACGTCCAGAGCGTCGAATGCTTCGTCGGGGCTGCGCTTCAAATTGCCGTCGTCGAAGATCAGCTCGAGCGCTTTGCGAATGGCCGTCAACATGCCCAACCCGAGCACGTCGACCTTGAAGAAGCCCAACGCTTCCAGATCGTCCTTGTCCCAAGGGATCACGGTGCGCCCGGGCATGCTGGCTGGTTCGACGGGGGCAACGCCATCCAGTGGTGTTTTCGACAGCACGAAGCCTCCCACGTGAATCGATAGGTGACGGGGGAAGCCCTCGAGGGCTTTGGCCCAGCGTAGGGCATGTCTCAAGCGAATGTCTTTGGGATCGAAACCGTATTCGAGCAAGCGCTCGTCACTGACGTCGGCGCTGTCCCAATGGGTGACGGTTTGACTCAGTCGGTCACTTTGCTCCAATGACAAGCCCAACGCCTTGCCCACTTCGCGCAGGGCGCTCTTGGCCCGGTAGCAAATCACTTCCGAAACCATGGCGGCGTGGTCTCGGCCATAGCGCTCGTAGATCGTTTGAATGACCTCTTCGCGACGTTCGTGCTCGAAGTCGATGTCGATGTCCGGAGGTTCGTTTCGCTCTTCACTCAAGAAGCGCTCGAACAACAGGTTGCTGCGTGCCGGATCGACCGCCGTGATGCCCAAGGCGTAGCACACGGCGCTGTTGGCGGCGCTGCCCCTGCCCTGACACAAGATGCGCAGCGAGCGGGCGATCTCCACGATTTCCCAAGTGCACAGAAAGTAATCCGCGACGCGCATGCGCCCGATCAGCGACAGTTCTTTTTCGATTTGGGCGCGCACCTTGGCCGGCACACCCGCCGAATAGCGGCGCTCGACCCCCTGCCAGGTCAGGCGGGTCAGGCGCTGATCGGCGGTTTCTCCCGGCTCGAGCCGGCACGGAAATTGGTACTGGATCTGCGACAAGTCGAACTGCAGCTCGGCGGCGACGTCGGTCGTGCGCCCCACCCAGTCGGGGTGGGTGCAGAACAGGCGACGCATCTGTGCTTCGGAGCGCAAGTACGCTTCACTGTTGGCGGACAGGTCTCGGCCCGCTTCGTCGAGGGTCACCCCCCTTCGAATGCAGTGCAAGATGTCGGCGAGGGGTTTTCTCGTGGCGTCGTGAAAGAGAGGGTAACCCGTTGCAATGACCGGAAAGTCGAATGCTTCGGACCACTCGAGTGCCGTGGTTTCGCGCTGCCGATCGAATTCGTCGAAGCGACGGTAGACGGCGATGGCTCCCCTGCCCGCGAAGAGCCGTTTGAGTGGCGCGTGCCATTGCCGCAGCCAAGCGGTGCTCCTCAGTTGAACCGGGATGATGACGGTCAGCCCGTCGTGGTGCTCCTCGAGCAGGTGCGGTTCGAGCAGGCTCGAACCTTTTGGCAAATCGTGATGAGCGCGTGTCATCACGTGGCAGAGGTTTGCGTAACCCTGGGGATCGCGAACGAGCAGTGTTGCCGTCGGCGGATCGAGCGCTTGCAGTCGGGCTTTGGTTTTTCCCGAGGTGTTGCGAGCGACGGGCTGTTCGGGGTTGGACAGCGAGAGCTCGGCACCGACGTGCACGCGAGTGCCCAGCTCCTTGGCGCGGTTCCAAGCACGCACGCTGCCGTACATGCCGTCGCGATCGCACACGGCAAGGGAATCGAGTTGCAGCTCGGCAGCTGTCGCGACCAACTCTTCGGGATGAGAGGCCCCGCGCAGAAATGAAAACGCCGAACGCGCCAACAATTCGGAAAATCCCATGGCCGATGTGATTGAAGCTGAACGAGTTGAAACGGAGCGAAGTCCGTCGGACGTGGACTAGTGCACCGATCAGCTTGCTTGTGCACGGAAAGGCCCCGAAAAATCGCCCCATCGGGGGTGAGGACGTTTTCGGGGCGACGTTCGGGCACTCTTGCTCGCAGCTCGGTGCTCTAGGTGTTTGATTCGTCGCGGCAATCAACATGATTGCCGCTCTAGTCCTGCCTTGAAGATTTCAGAGCCCTCGCCCTCGCCCTCGCCCTCGACCTCGAGAGCTGCGAGGGCCGTGCAAACTCGCTCGAACGATCCGCGACGAGAATCTGCGAATCGATGAGAGACTGCGCCCCGCGATGGCGTGACGCAGCAACCTAGTTCAGTCGTAGATGGCTTGGAAGTAGCGTTGATTCGTGATGCGGTTCTTGTAGACCAGTACCTCGAGATGCCCCGCTTGCCCTTCGAGGGACACGCGGGCGTAATCGCGGGAGATGTTTTCTCCGGACCACCACTCGATGCAATCCAAGCGATACAAGAAAGTCACGTTCTTCACCGAGTACAATTGCCCAGCGAACGTCAGTAACGCATTGGGCTGAAGCGAACTCGTCAACGGGATGGGTTTGCTGAGCAGTCGATTGGGAGACTTCGTCGGTTTGGAGTCCGACGTCGCTGCCGAAGCGGGCGGATGTTGCCGTGCGAGCCCTGACGTTTGCTCGTAACGCAGACTTGCCGATTCCAACGTGAACTGCTGCTGGCTGCGCCGTTTGGACGATTTGGCACGTGACGTTTTTGCGCGAGCAGGTTGGGCGCGAGCAGATGCGTTGCTCGTCACCGGTTGCAACAAGCTGAGCTTCTCGGGGAGGTGCGAATTACAAGTGCGTAGCGTTCCGAACCGACCGTTACCCACTTCGGTGGCCAGCTCGCTGAACAGCACCTGCAAGCGTTCGGGGTTGGTGGCATCGAGCTTGGACGTCGAAGTCAGCAGGTCCAATTGACGGTGATTGGCGACCGTCAACGAACGAGCTTCGATCTCGATGCCCGTACAGGGTGCTTGAAGCTGGGTGCGTTCCAACTTGCCGGCCACGACCTTCCACAGATCGTCTGGGCGAAATAAGGGGGATGCCAGTGGGCATTCGAGCAGCAACTGCTTGGGCAAATTGCGAAAACGCGCGATGGCTGGATCGTAGCGAATGCAGAGCCGCAGCGAGCGAGCCGCCAGCCCTCTGCCTTCGAGTCGAGTGCCGATGCGAGACGTGAGCCCTCGGGCGGCGAACAGCAGCGGTTGAACGTTCGTCGTGGGTTCGTCCCAGTCGGTACGCTCGTTGGGTGTTTCCGAAGGAGTGTAGGCCTGTAGCGGTTGGTCGTCGAAGCCAGCGACGAGATCCAGAATCAGTTTGGCCTGGAGCCCCAGCCGGGGCGCGACCTGATCGCGTGGGAGCCGAGCGAGATCCGAAAAGTTCAACAACCCGAGTTGGGCGAGCCAGGCTCGGGCCTCGGGAGAGATGGGCAACGCGGCAATGGGCAGCCGCTCGGCGCGTTGATGGGTTGCTTCGTCTTCGACGATGATGCCCAATTGGCTTCGACCGATGGCCGACCATTGAGCAAAAGCTCGTGCCAACACCGGACCGCGAGAGATGGCGATGCGCGAGAAGTGACCGAGACCGCTGATGCAAGACGTCAACTCTTGAAGCAATCCTCGCTCGCCATCGAACAAGCCCGCTGCTCCAGTGACGTCCAGCCAGACGGTGTCGGGAAAACCGATGCTGACGGTGGGCGCAAAGCGCAGCAGCGAATCGGCAATGCGCTGCAGGGCAGCCTCGACCTGGGTGCGGCTGAGTATTTGCACGTTCAGGTGTGTGACCCAAGCTCGCGCCTCGGTGACGGTTTGCCCTACCCGAACCCCGTAATGGCGAGCGGAGGCGTTGACGGCACTGATCGAGGCTTCGGGAGCGATGGGGGGAGCTTGGCGAGCTTGCTCGCCCTGCTGTGCATTGAGAGACTGCACTGCATCGAGAGACTGCACTGCATCGAGAGACTGCGCTTCGGGGGGCATTGGGGGCTGATTGCGCGAAGGAAGCGTGGTGTCGGATGCTGACTCACTCGATTCACTCAACACCGTGGGTTCCTCAGTCAGGACGACGGCTAGAGGGGCGATCGAGGCGTCGTGGTCGCGCGAGACGGCCCTGACGTCTTTGGGGTCCTGCGTGGAGCTGGCTCGTGAACCCGAAGCGGAGCGTTGAGCCGTAAGTAAACGGCTGCGCTCTTCGGCCAACTCACACAACAGTTGGCTCAACACCACTGCAACGATTCTGCGCGGAGACGAGTGGGACATGGCATGCTTCGTTTGCTCAGTTCGTGACCACCGACAGATGAGAGCCCAAATGAGGAGAAGTCGAGCGGGAAGACGCAGAATGAGTGGAGCTGTCGTTGACCGCTCGTTTCGATGCACCGCCCATCGCTGCAAGTGTGTGAAGCTCGTCAACCGCAGCAGGCTTCGCCGAGAGAAGATGGCGTTGGTTTTGGGCTCGAGCCAAGGGACTTGCTGAATTGGGAGCCATGGAAACGAGCCGAGGCGACTGCACCCGGCCGTGCTTCTCTTTGGCTACGGTTAGGAGCAACTGATCACGGCTGCGTCGCTGGAGCTCCAACCGTAAACCTACCGGAAGCGGTAAGCTGCGTCGTGCCGAGCGATCGGTGAGCAGAATGACTTGCGTTGCCGTCCCGGAAACGGCCAAGGACAAGCGACGCACGGTTTTGCCCCATTGGGACAAGGAAGGGGGTCTGAAGGGCGAGGCGTTCTGAGCGGGGCGCGAACACCAGGCCAATCCGGCCATGTCGATGACGAGCACCGAGAACAAACGTGCCTCCGCCAACTTGACGGCAATTCGACTGATGGTGGCGCTGTCTTCGTCGAGTTGCGCTGTGCCCCAAGACGGATTGTTTCGTTTGCTGGTCTTCCCTGGGCCAGTTCTGTCGTGACCGAGCTCGGGGCGGACGACGAGTAAACGCTGTGGATCGACTCGAGCCTCTTGCAACGCAGGCGCAAACAACGAGCCGGATGGGTCGACGAAGGCACACCAGGCATCGGCGCCCGAAAGCTGTGCTTCTTCTTGAGCCGCACGACAGGCCAACAGACCCAACGTCGTTGCGAATCCCAGTCCTGCCGAAATTGCCACTTCAATAACTTGGCCACGAGGCAACCCACCATCCGGCAGTGCTGCATCCAAGCTGGCAACCCCGAGAGGACGCGCCGTACTCGGCAAACCCAGGTGTTTGGCGGCTCCCCAGGCTGTTTGGGAGAGCAAGTGGTGGAGAGGTGCGGTGGCTGACATTGCTGAACACCTTAGCAGGTACTGAAAAGATGACCAGTGTGTTGGAATGGGGTGTCTTAATCTGTCATAGCCATGGCGAGTGCATTCCTCTGGAAGAACACAGCCCAAACCAATGCAGGTGCGCGCTATGCTTGCCCAATCGGGGCTGAGCCAGCCGTTCAGCACACTCGAACCCGCGGAGCCATCGGACACCTGCCGGACATGGCGGATCACTCAACACGTAGCAATCCCACGCCCACTTCGAGACCCTCGACCAGTGCCTCGAGAATGGTGGTGCCCGACGCTTCGACGCTAGCGAGTCAGTCAGACATCAGCACCGAGTTCGAGAGATTTTCGGACCCGTTACCCCGTTCCACGCACGTCAGCGACGGTCCGGCGATCACTCCTCCAAACAAGATCGATCTGGCCAATCGACGGTTGGGCATGATCCTCGACGACAAGTGGAAGCTCGATCGTCTACTCGGCGTCGGGGGCATGGCTGCGGTGTACGCCGCGACGCATCGCAATGGCGCCCAGGCGGCAATCAAACTGTTGCCCTTCTCGATGGCGACAGGTCCCGAAGTGTGTCAACGCCTGCTGCGCGAAGGCTATTTGGCAAACCGCATTCAGCACAGCGCGGTGGCGCGCGTGCTCGACGACCACATCGACTACGCCAAAGAGCACGCATACATCGTCATGGAACTGCTCGATGGCGAAACCGCACGTCAGCGGGTCGAACGCCTCGGGCCGTTTCGTCCGCGTCAAGCCGTCGCTTTGATGCAAGAACTGGCGGATTGTCTCGCTGCCGCGCACGCGGCCAACGTGATCCACCGCGACATCAAACCCGAGAACCTGTTTCTGACCGAAAACGGACTGAAGGTCTTGGATTTCGGGATCGCGCGAGCTCTCGACGGAAACAGCAGTCTCACACAGACGGGCACCTCGCTGGGCACGCCCGCGTACATGTCGCCCGAGCAGGCCCGCGGCAAACAGGCAGACATCGGACCGCGCAGTGACCTGTACTCGGTTGGAGCAACGTTGTTGTTCTTGCTCACGGGGCAGACGCCTCATCGCGGCGAGAATGCGCTCGAACTCATGGTGCGTGCCGCATGGACGCCAGCGGAAAGTGCCCGCAAGCTCTGTCCGGGGTTGCCTGAGGCGCTGGCTGACGTCATCGATCGCTGTTGTGCTTTCGAACCTGCTGAGCGCTATCAGAGTGCTCAGGAGTTGCGCGATGCGCTCGACCGGTTGACGAATCTCCCCCAAGCACCGTTGACGTTGGAGTTGACCTTCACCCCTACCCCGACCAACAACAATCAAGCGTTGCCCGTCTCGAGCAGCGACATGGTCACTTTGGCCGAGACAGCCGTGCGCGGCGGGGCGTGGTCACCTTCGCGACGACGAGGGGCGGCGCTCGTCGCGGGCCTGGTGTCGCTTGCCGGTCTCGGCTGGTGGGGGATGGCTACGGAGGCCGACGTCGCGCCGGACGCCGTCGTCGAAACGAGCGTTGCGCCTGCACGAACCGTCTCCGAGCCGGCCGCGCCCGAGCCGGTCGCTGCCGACTTGCCGAAAGAGTCTGAACGACCCACGGCCACGCCGAGTGTGGAGACCCGAGCCACCAAAGCTTCGCAGACGCAGCCGAAGAGCGCCAAGCAGCCCCCTCGCCTACCCACGACGACCACGAACTCCAAGGTCGTTGCCAGCAAGTTGCACAATACGAGCAAAACTGGCAACCAAGACAATACCGCTCCGGAGACCTTCCCGAACGGCAACACGGCTGAGAACGAACCCGTAAAGTCAGCCGACAAGCTTCCAGCGATCGACTACGGCAAATTCCGTGGCAAGAACTCTCCAAGTCAGTGATCAGCGACGCGACACGCCCGACGGCGTCGCGTCCTCCACCGGTGCTGGGCGTTCGAGGTCCCGTCGCTTCGGTTGTCCGAGTTTCGCAGGAGGTTGCGCTGTTGGAGTGCTACGTCGCTGGGTTGGTTCGTTGACCTTTTTGGTGCTTTCGTCGTCGACTACGATGGCGCACGCGCTGACCGACGAAGAGATCGAGCGTCTCAAGACGCTTTCCGAGATCGGCGCCGAGGCGTGCCAAAAAAGCGATTACGAGACGTGCCTGCGCATGTTCACCCAAGCCAATTCGCTACTCGACTATGCGCCTCACTACTTCTACATCGGTGAGGCGCTCGTCGGATCCGGGCGCATGCTCGAAGGGGTTGCCACCTGGCAGAAGCTGCTGCGAGACAACGCGGGAGCCGACGACCCCATGGTGCAGCAGTTCATCAGCGCCGCTCAGCGGCGCCTGGACGAGGAAGCACCAGAAGTTCCGACCTTGATGCTCGACGTCTCCACCGAGCATCGCGGGCTGGTCGAAGTGCGAATCGATGACGAGAAAGTGGAGCCGGAGCGCGTCTCCAAAGCGATCCAACTCGATCCGGGAAAACACGTCATCGAATTCGCTCAGGCCGGCTATTTGCGCGAGCGAGAGCAACTACTGATGCGGCGGGGGGAACGTCAATCACTGCGCGTGGCGTTGGAACCGCTGCAGCCGACGCCGCCGGTCGAGCCACCGCCGCCGAGACGCGACGAAGTCGTCGTCGACGACGACGACGACGGATCTTGGGTATTTCCCGCTGGCATCACGCTCGCGGCGGTAGGTTTGGGAGCGGGCGTCGGAGGCGCGGTGGCCTACTCGCTCAAAGAGATCCGTAGGGACGAGCTCGAACAGGCCTGTCAGCACCAGTCACCGTGCCAGGGGTTGTCCCCAACGGAATTCGATGCGTGGAAGGCGCGAGTCGAGGAGCGCACGGTCGTGTCCAACGTGCTGATCTTCGGCGGAGCGGGGCTGTTCCTCGCCGGTGGGGGGCTGCTGTTGTGGGATCTTGCTGGCGACGACGACGAGGTGACGGAGCGTGGTGACTTCGGGAGCTCGAGGGATTCGCTCCAACTCGGTGTTGCTCCCGGTGGGGTATCGCTCCACGGGCGGTTCTGAACCCCGACCGATCCAGACGCAACGACGATTGCCGCGGTGGGGGTAGACCGTTTGCCCGTCGCGAGACTTGCACCTCCCCCGCGGCTCGGCCATGTTGCGCCAGTGACCGTGGACACCAGTTCCCAGCAACCGCCCCGCCTCCGACTGCCGTTGCAGGGCGAGACACCGTCGGCAGAAGTGACGGCAGAGGTGAGCGCCGCCCTGGACGAGCTGCGCCAGTTCGTGCGCGCTTTGGGATCCGTTCTGGTTTGCTACTCTGGAGGGATCGACAGCGCACTGATGCTGGCGGTGGCCCACGAGCAGCTCGGACCGCGTGCCGTGGGGATGACGGCGGTCAGTCCGAGTTTGGCGCCTGCAGAACGGCAAGCCGCGTGTGAGGTGGCGGCGAGGATCGGCGCGCGCCACGAACTGGTCGACTCCCACGAGATGCAGCGGCCCGCCTACGTCGCCAACGGTCCCGACCGTTGCTTTCATTGCAAGACGGAGCTGTACGAGATCGCGGCGATCAAGCGTGAGCAGTGGGGGCTGTCGGCGATCGTCAACGGCACCAACGCCGACGATCTCGGGGACTACCGCCCGGGTCTGCAAGCCGCGACGAACGCTCAGGTCACGAGTCCGCTGCTGCAACTGGGGATTGGCAAAGAGCGCGTGCGCCAGCTCGCCAAACTGATGGGTATCACCATCTGGGCCAAGCCCGCTTCGGCGTGTCTGTCGAGTCGCATTCCCTACGGCACTGAAGTCACCGTCGAGCGGCTTTCCCAGATCGCGCGCTTGGAGTCCATCCTGCGCGATCTGGGGCTGAGTCAAGTGCGCGTGCGCTGGCACGATACAATCGCACGGATCGAAGTTGGCGCCGACGAACTGCCACGTCTGTGTAGCGAACCACTTCGACAGCGCGTCGTCGATGCGGGACGTGAAGTGGGCTTTCGCTTCGTCACGGTCGATCTTGCGGGTTACCGCACCGGCTCACACAACGAGGTGCTCAAAGGCCGCTCGTTGCCGGTCATCGGTTGAGCCGTTCTCGCGCCTCGCTTGGCGAGCCCTTGTGGATCGGTGATTCGCTGCGCCTCGAGACAAAACGAAGAAAGCACGGCCCTTCTTCCGAAGTACCGTGCTTTCACGCCTGCCGGCGATGGTCAGGACTGGCGCGGACGGCTGTCGCGACCACCGGAGCGGCGTCGACGTTCACCACCACCACCACCACCACCACCACCGCCGCTACCGCCACCGCGGCGCGGACGGTCGCCGCGGTCTCCACCGCGCTCGCCACGTTCCGCACGTTCGCGCTCACGGGCCTCGCGGCGTTCGGCGGCCTCGGGCGGCTCGGGGATCAACGCGCGGCGGCTGAGACGGATCTTGCCGTCTCGCTCGACGCTGAGCACCTTGACCTCCATCTCATCGCCTTCCTTGGCCACCTCGTGCATGTCCTCGGTGCGCTCGTGAGCGAACTCGGAGACGTGCAACAGCGCCTCGGTGTTGGGCAGGATCTCGACGAAGGCGCCGAAATCGACCACCCGCCGCACGACCCCTTGGTAGACCTTGCCGACCTCGGGCTCTTCGAGCAGCCCTTCGATGATCTTGATGGCCTGCTCGACCGCGGCGGCGTTCGGTGAAGCCACCGAGACCGTGCCGTCATCGTCGATGTTGATACTGCAACCGGTCTTGTCGGTGATGCCCTTGATGGTCTTGCCACCCGAGCCGATGACCACGCGGATTTGCTCCGGCTTGACCTTGATCGTCTCGATGCGGGGCGCCCACTTGCTCAACTGTTCGCGTGCCGAAGGCAGGACCGCCAGCATCTTGTCGAGGATCCACAAGCGACCTTCGCGAGCCTGCGAGAGGGCCTCTTCCATCAAGCTGCGGGCCAGGCCCTTGATCTTGATGTCCATCTGGATGGCAGTGACGCCCTTCTGCGTGCCGCAGACCTTGAAGTCCATGTCGCCCAAGTGGTCTTCGTCGCCGAGGATGTCACTGAGGATGGCGTACTTGTCCCCCTCTTTGATCATGCCCATCGCGATACCAGCGACCGGAGACGCCAGCGGAACGCCACAATCCATCAGGCTCAGCGTACCGCCGCACACACTCGCCATCGAGCTCGAGCCGTTCGATTCGAGCACTTCGCTGACGATGCGCACCGTGTAGGGGAACTCTTCGTGCTTGGGGATGAGGCGTGCCAGTGCGCGTTCAGCCAAGGCGCCGTGGCCGATTTCGCGACGTGCGGGGCCGCGCAAGGGCTTCGTTTCACCGGTGCAGAACGGGGGGAAGTTGTAGTGGAGCATGAAGCGCTTCCACGACTCGCCGTTGAGCCCGTCGATCTTCTGCTCGTCGGTGGCCGTGCCCAGCGTGCAGGTGACGATGGCTTGCGTTTCGCCGCGCTGGAACAGTGCCGAGCCGTGTGTTCGCGGCAACAGGCCCGGTTCACACGTGATCGGACGAATGGTCTTGCTGTCGCGGCCGTCGATGCGACTGCCCGTGTCGAGCACCATCGTGCGCACCACTTCGGCCTTGCGGCTTTCGAACTCTGCGCCCACGAGCTTGGAGACCTCGCTCCACTTGTCTTCGCCGAGCGAAGCCGACAGCTTCTCGACCATGCCGGCTTTGACCTCGGCGTAAGCGTCGTAGCGGGCGTGCTTGGCCTTGATCACGCAAGCCTTGGCGATACCGTCGTCGACCAGGCCTTTGACCTGCTCTTTGATCGAGCCGTCGAGTTCCGGCACGCTGAACACGCGCTTGGGGCGACCCACGGCTTCGCGCAGTTTTTCGATCAGTGCGATGACTGCCTGACCCTCTTGGTGCGCAAATTCGAGGGCATCGATGATGTCGCTCTCGAGCGCTTCGGCAGCGCCACCTTCGACCATCACGATCGCGTCCTTGGTGGCCGCGACCGTCAGGTCGATGTCGGCGGCTTCGATTTGGGCGAAGGTCGGGTACGCGACGAAGCTGCCGTCGACGCGTGCCACGCGCACCCCGACGACCGGACCGTCCCAAGGGATGTCCGAGATGTGCAGGGCGGCACTGGCGCCGATCAGAGCCAGCACGTCTGTGGGGTTCTCGGCGTCGCTGCTCATCACCGTGGCGATGATCTGCGTGTCCTTCTTGTACCCCTTGGGGAACATGGGTCGCAGGGGGCGATCCATGAGCCGGGCCGTGAGTGTTTCGGTATCCCGTAGGCGGCCTTCTCGTTTGAAGAAGCCACCGGGGATGCGACCCGCGGCGTAAGTCTTCTCCACGTACTCACAGGTGAGCGGGAAGAAGTCGAGCCCGGGACGTTCGCTGGTCGACACGGCGGTGACCAACACGACGCTGTCGCCGTAGGTGACGAGGATGGCGCCATCGGCCTGCTTGGCAAGCCGGCCTGTTTCGAGGGTGAGGGCCTTGCCTCCGACCTCGATCGATTCTCTGACAAACATGAATGATGCGCTCCTTGGCGCGTTCGTGCCGCTACGTGCGGCCTAACGCCAACCTTGGTGCGACGACTTCAGCCTCGATTCCTATGCGCAACCAGTTCGATACGCTGTGGCGCACACGAAGCGAAGTTGAAGTATACGAGTCACACCAGCGTTGGATGACTACGGTTGAGTTGGTGCCCCCCTCCTCCCCGCATCAGCGGCGGAGCTTGAGTGCGGCGACAATGCCTCGGTACCGCTCGATATCGCTCTTCTTGAGGTAGTTCAGCAGGCGCCGGCGCTGGCTGACCAGCTTCAGGAGCCCTCGACGTGAATGGTGGTCCTTCTTGTGAGTCTGAAAGTGCTCGGTCAGGTGAGCGATGCGCTGGGTCAACAGAGCAACCTGGACCTCGGGTGAACCGGTGTCCGTCTCGTGCAAGCGATGGGTGGTGATGACGTCAGTTTTTGCACCAGGTGCTAGCGGCATGGATTTTCCCTTTGTCGATTGATTGGATGTCCCGACGTGCGACTCCGAGGGTGTCTTTGACGAATCCGCCGCCAAACGTGCTGGACGAAGATCCGACCCTGGGACTTGCGTCGGGGCAAGGAGTGGAGCGCGGTATTAGCACCTAGCGCCCAGGAATGCGAAACGCGAAACGAGGGCCATGTTGCGGCCGTTTGGTCGGTCAAAAGTCGAGGAGGTCTCCCACGGCGCTGTGCAGGTGGGAGTCGGCGAGGTGTTCGGCTTCCGGGCCGCATCCCGCGCCCAATGCCAGTTCCGCGGCGGCCGCCGCCTGCTCGACCGTGATGCGGCTGAGTGCTTCCCGCAACGGTCGGAGCGCGGATGGCTCGACGCTCAAGCTGCGCACCCCGAGCCCCACGAGCACCAACGCCGCCAGGGGGTCGCTGGCCATCGCCCCGCAGACCGAGACGGGACAGCCGTTGCGCAGTCCTGCCTCGGCCACGCCGCGGATGAGCTGCAGGACCGCCGGTTGCAGCAGGTGGTTGAGGTCGGCGAGCATCGGATCGCCACGGTCGACGGCGCAGGTGTACTGCACCAAATCGTTGGTGCCGATGCTGAGAAAGTCGGCCTCCTGGGCGAGCTGGTCCGCCATGATGGCCGCTGCCGGCACCTCGATCATGCAACCGAATGGCAATGTGGCGGCGACGGCGTGTCCGTCCGCTTCGAGTTGGGCACGCGCCTGCTGGAACAAGACTTTGGCCTGTCGTAGTTCGCTGAGGGTCGTGACCATCGGCAGCATCACCTGCAGGCGGCCGTAAACCGACGCGCGCAACAAGGCCCGGAGCTGGTCCTCGAACGGTTCCAGCTCCGCCAGCCCCCAGCGGATCCCGCGCCGCCCCAGCGCGGGATTCTTCATCGCGTGTTGGGGGGTGGTAAACCCCTTGTCGCCGCCCAGGTCGAAGGTGCGCACCGTGACCGGACAGCCCTTGGCCTGCTCCAACACCGATCGATAGATCTCGAACTGCTCCTGTTCGGCGGGGCACGCTCGGCGCGACGTGCACAAGAACTCGGAGCGGAACAGGCCGATCCCCCCTGCCCCTTCGGCCAGAGCCAACTTGACCTCGTGGGTGAACTCCGTGTTCGCCAGCAGGTGCACCACGGCACCACAGCGCGTGTGCGCGATACCTTGCTCGGGCTTGGGGCGCGCGCGTGAAAGCGCCTTGCTGCGCTTGGCAATGCGCTGCTCGGCCTCTTCGAGCTGCTCGGCCGTCGGCGACAGTGTGACCATCCCCTTGAAGCCATCGACGACCGCCACGCGGTGGCCCACGCTGCGCTCGACGATTTGCCGGCAGCCCACGACCGCCGGCAGACCGAGCGCTCGGGCGATGATGGCCGTGTGGGACGTGGCCGTGCCGTTGACAATCACGATGGCTTTGACGTTCGCGACGTCGAGGGCTGCGGCTTGCGCCGGAGAAAGGTGCTGCGCGACGAGCACGCCAGGGTGGGATACCCACGCTTCTCTCGACGAGGGGTTCGGCTCCTCGGCTGGGTTTCGCAGCGCTTCGCCCAGCAGTTCGCCTACGGCGTCGATGTCGCGACTTCGCTCGCGCAGGTAGCGATCCGTGGCGCCCCGTACTCCGTGCGCCAAACGGGACACCACCGCGTCGACCGCCCATTCTGCACAGGCGCGGCGGTCTTGGATGAACGCTTTGACTTGTTCGTGCAGCATCGGGTCGTTGATCATCAAGCCGTAGGCTTCGAGGATCGAACGCTCCGATACCGACAGATTCGAACGCTCGATGAGTTGTTTCAACTGGCTGGTTGCGCGCTGAGCAGCGCTTTCGAACCGCTCCACCTCGACGGGGACGTCTGATGCGTCGATCGTTCGCAAGGAGATCCTGCGTTCACTGCCCAACACCAACAACTCGCCGATGGCGAGGCCGGGGGCACCAGCGATGCCGCGGATCTGGTTGGCGGCCATTGCCTTGGAGGTCTGCGCCGTGCCGGGAGCGCCGGAACTGTCGTGCTCGGACTTACTCATGGCGTTTCAGTCCTGTTCACCGAAGCCCGACGCAAACAGGGCTTGCAACGTCGCCATTGCCTGTTCGGCGTCGGCTCCTTCAGCCTCGACGGAGATGCGTGTGCCTTGACTGCCGCACAGCAGCAGCACGCCCATCACGCTCTTTGCGTTGGCGCGTTGGTCCTCGCGCGCCACGGTGATCTCGCACGCGAAGCGCGACGCAGTCTGGGCGAGCATCGCCGCGGCCCGAGCGTGTAGTCCTTTGCGGTTTACGACCTCGAACTCGCCGAATCGGACGTCTGTCGCGGCGTCGTCCGGCCCACTCCCCTCACTCACAGCTTGCCTCCTCCCTCGCTGCCCCCGTCCGGATTGGTGGTGGACGAGGGCTCCCCGTCCGACCGAAAACGGGAGATGTCACGATGTTCGACCTTGAGTGCGACGCCGTGACGCGCGCTGAGCCGCTCCCCGAGCCACTCTGCGGTCGCGACCGACCGGTGTCGCCCGCCCGTACACCCGATGCCCACCGTGAAGTAGCTCTTGCCCTCCTTCTGGTACTGCGGGAGCAAGAACGACAGCAACTGCTCGGTCTGTTCGACGAAGCTCTGTGCGATGGGGTTGTCGCGGACGAAATCACGCACGGGTTCGTCCAAGCCCGAGAACGGACGCAGGCTGGGGATGAAGTACGGATTGTGCAAGAAGCGCACGTCGAACATCATGTCGACGTCGCTCGGGGCACCGTACTTGAAGCCGAAGGACACGAAGCGCGTCACCATGCCCCGGCTTTTGCTGTCACCATCTCGAAACAGTTCGATGATGCGGTGACGCAACTCGTGCACGGTGAGCGAGCTGGTGTCGATGACGACTGACGCGTTGGCACGCAACGGGGCCAGGCGCTGGCGCTCGATCTGGATGCCGTCCAACACGCCAATCGATCCGTCGGGTTCTTGAGCACGCAGCGGATGGGGGCGGCGGGTCGCGCTGAAGCGTGCTTGCAACGTCGCGTCGGAAGCATCGAGAAACAGCAGCTGAAACGAGCGACTGTCGTCCCGGCGCACTTCGTCGATGGCCGCGAGCGTGCCGTCCAAGAAAGCTCTGACGCGGACGTCGATACCGATCGCCACACGCTGAAGGCGGTCGCGTGCACACGCCTCCAAGCACGGGGCGAACGCGCTCGGCGGCAGGTTGTCGACGCAGTAGAAACCGAGGTCCTCGAGGGCGCTGAGTGCGGTGCTGCGACCGGCACCGCTCAGACCAGTGACCACGACCACGGAGCCGCGCGCTTCCCCGTCATGAGACTCACCGGCGTGTTCAGTCATCGTCCAACCTTCTGCGATTCGGCCCGCGGGTGCGAGGGGCATCCAGCGGTGGAGGGACGCTGCTTTCGCCGAATTGCCGGCCAGTGCCGCCGCGGGTTCGCCCCACCACCGACTCCGGAGCGACCGATGGCCGGTGGTGAGTGTGACCATTGCTGAGGGTCGAATCGATGTTTTCGATGAAGCGGCTGGAGGCGTCCACACCAGCCCGGCGCAAGAGTTCATCGCGCGCGGCAATCTCGATGATGTCGCTCACGTTGCGTCCCGGGCGTACCGGGATGACGATCTCGGGAAGTGGTACCGACAGAACTTCCTTGAGTCGCCCCCGGTGGCCGAGTCGGTCGAACTTGCTCTCGTCCTCGGTCGTCTCGAGGCGCACGACCAGATCGATGCGTTTGCGTTCGCGGATGGCGGTGACGCCGAAAAGATCGCGGATGTTGAGGATGCCCAGGCCGCGCACTTCGATGTGATGACGCAGCGGCTCCGCCGGTTCAGCGAAGACCATTCCGGGCGGGCGATAGTCGCACTCGACGACGTCGTCGGCGACGAGTTTGTGCCCGCGCATCACCAGTTCCAACGCCACCTCGCTCTTGCCGACACCGCTCTTGCCGAGCAGCAAGATACCGACCTCGAAGACGTCGACTAGCACGCCGTGAATACGCGTGCGCGGCGCGAGACGCTCGTCCAACAGTGCATGAATGGCGCCGATCGCGACGCTGCTGCGTGCATTGGTCACCACCAACGGCGTGTGCGTGGCGGTCGCGCGTTCGACGAACTCGGGTGGTGGTTCTACACCGCGGGTTACCATGACGCACGCGAGCTCCAAGGAGAACAGATCATGAGCCGCTTTGGCTCGCCCTTCGTCCGACAGTGATTCGACGAAGCTCAGTTCCGTCTCCCCGAGGATCTGTACGCGCGTCGGCACCAGTCCGTGCAGGTGCCCGACCATCGCCAACCCCGACTTCTGAATCCGTGAATGGTCGATGCGGCGGCGCAGGCCCTCGGAGCCGGTCAGCAGCTGTACCGAAAGCCCCAACGCCGGGTCGACCAACAACTCCCCGACGGTGATGCTGGGCGTGACGGGCCGATGTTCGTCGCTCACGCGTCCCCCGGACCTTCAGCGAGCTGCAGTTGCTGCAGCGCTTGCCCCCCGTTGAGTGAGTCCAGCAAAGCCCTGCGGGTTGCCGTGTTGCGAAACAGCCGCGAGACACGCGCCAGGAACTTCAGGTGACTGCCAGCCGCCGCAGATGGTCCCAGAACCCCCATGATCAGATTGACCGGCTGCCCGTCGATGGCTTCGAAGGCGACGCCGGAGGGGACGATCAGCAACGCGGCCAACTGCTGGTTCAACGATGGAATCGACGTGTGGGGAACCGCGACACCTTGCCCGATGCCCGTGCTCTGCAGATCTTCGCGCGCGACGAGCCGTTCGAGCAGCACGTCGGCGTCCGAATGTGCTGGCGCGGCGAGCAGTTCGGCCAACTGTCTGAGTATCGCGTGTTTGCTCAGCCCAGCATTGGACTCGAGGACCACGACTCGGTCGGGCGTCAGGGTATCGGACACGCGCATCGCGGCTGTTGTACCGCGTCGACCGTGGGCTGACTACTGCAAGGGACGAGATGACGAAACGCAGGTTCGCCCACTGTACAGTCGCGCTGCGCCGTCCAGCGATTGGGCGTACCGTTACCGTGTCGCAACGGTCCCGTCTCGTGGGCGAGCCAGGCTCGTACTACGGCTTGCCGTTCGCATCCCCGGGTTCGCCGCTCACTCGTTCGCTGGTTTTCGATGGTTTGGTCGCGCAATCATCAAAACAGCCAGCGAACGGACGGCGTCAGCATTCGGTGCCCCTCGTGCCCCGACCCGGGGCCGAGGGACGCCGCTGCTCGTGTTCAGCCTTCGGGCTCTTCGGGGACCGCGCCGCGTACGGTGTCGCCTCCGCGGCGTCGCTTGCTTTCGTGAGCACCTTTGGACGAATTGATCTGTCGCTCGAGCTTGTCGATGCATCGGTCGATGGATGCATACATGTCACTCGAGGCCTCTTTTGCCTCGAGGTGTTCACTTCCGCTAGATAACTGGATTTCTGCGACGTGTTCGTGCTTCTCCAGCGAAAGGGTCACCTTCACGGTCATCGGTTGCTTGAGGAATTTCTGCAATTTCGATGCTTTGTCGCTCGCGTAGGCCTTGATCGAATCGGTTGCTTCGAGATGGCGGAACGTGATGGTGATGTTCATGCTGATTTCCTTTGGGCAAATGAGCCTCGCATTTGCCGCGCCTGATGAGTTGTTGTGGCGTGAGGCGAGCCAGGGTTAGCCGCTGGGTCAGCCACTGTATGGTCCGTGTGACTGCATGATCCGTGTGACCAGCGGCGGCGTTCAGAACAGTTTTTTGCGTTTGGACGACGAAAGGATACCGAGCATCTCGCGGTACTTGGCGACCGTACGGCGTGCAATCTTGATCCCCGATGAGTCTTCGAGGAATTTCACGATCGCCTGATCGCTGTACGGGTTCTTCTTGTCCTCCTCGTCCACGATCTTCTTGATTGCCTGCTTGACGCTCTCGCTGGCGATGTCCTCGTCAGCAACGCGCCGAATGCTCGAGTTGAAGAAGTACTTCAGCTCGAACAAGCCGCGGGGGGTGTGTACGTACTTGTTGGTCGTCACTCGCGAGATCGTCGATTCGTGCATGTTCACCGCTTCGGCGACGTCTCGCAGAATCATCGGTTTGAGGTGCTCGACACCGTGTTCGAAGAAATCTCGTTGCTTTTCGACGATGCACTCGGTGACGCGAATGATGGTCTTGCGCCGTTGTTCGATGGCGCGGATCAGCCACTGGGCGTTTTTGAGCTTCTCGCCCACGAAGTCTTTTGCCGAAGGGTCCTTGAGCAGCTTTTGAGTCAGCGCCTCGTTGATGTGCAGGCGTTGCAAGCCCCGGTCGTTGTCCATCACGACGAACTCCTCGCCGTCCTTGATCACGAACACGTCGGGGGTGATGCCGATGCTGCGCTCGTCCTGGTCGGTGAAGTTGCGGGCGGGCCGGCTCTCGAGCTTCTGGATCTCCTTGGCCGCTTCGTAAACCTCCTCGACCGGGATCTTCAAGTCGCGGGCGATGGCCTGGTAGTTGCGGCGCTCCAGGTTGCCCATGTGCCGTTCGAGGATCTGCATCTCGATCTCGTCGAAGCCCAGCACTCGCGCCTGGATCAGCAGGCACTCCTGCAGATCCCGAGCTGCGACACCGAGCGGATCGAAGTTCTGAATCATCTCGAGCACGAGCGGCGCGTCGTCGCGGTGCAGCTCGGCTTCGTCGGCTAGATCGTCGATCGTCAGATCGGGTGTGCGCGTACCGTCGGGGCGCTCGACACCCTTCAGATCCAAGAAGCCGTTGTCGTCCAGGTTGCCGATCACCAACTCGCCGAAACGACGCTCGACGTCCGTGAAATCTCCCAGCTGCAGCTGCCACAGCAGGTGGTCCTGGAGCGACCCCGGGCGCGTCAGACTCTGCTCTATCGGAGGTAGCTCATCGAACCCCGTTGGACCCTTGGGCGCGCCGGACTGCTGCTGGCTGCTGTTCTCGAGGAACTTCTCCCAGTCGACTTCCTTGGTCGCCGTCGCTGTTTCACGGCCCTCCGCCGTGGGGCGGTGGTCTTCGCGCTCGGCGCGGGCCTCCGATTCCCCCGGTTCCGGTCGCACCGAGGCAACACCCCCATTCTCTTCGGCGGCACGCGACTTGCGTGCGTCGGGTTCCTCGTCGGTCAGTATCGGGTTGCCGTCCAGCTCCTTGCGGACTTCATCGAGGAGCTCGAGGCGCGAAAGCTGAAGCAAACGGATCGCTTGTTGCAGCTGGGGGGTCATCACCAGCTGCTGCGAGAGCTTCAGTTGCTGTTTCAGTTCCATTGGTTGCCGATTACCGTAAGGGTTCCGTAGAGTCCCAAACGCAGAGCCAACCGACAGTGTAACATCCCGTGCCGCTTGGCGACGTCTTTCGTCGCTGCGGCTCTGGTTTGAGTCGAGGAAGGCGGCGCAAGACGGACTCCACGGCCGGCTGCCCGCTGAGGCAACCCCGCCCGGGGGCTGAAATGCGTCGATGAGACGCCGCTGCGCTCATTTGTCGCGTGGTCCCAGAGAGTCTCCGTCAGCACCTCAGAAGGCCGAGAGCAGGGAGCGACGAAAGGCGGGGCTGTGCGGTCAGCGCGTTGGGCCACGTAGTGCGGGCGTTTCACGCGGTGCGAACGCTCCCAGCGGGCGCCGCCGCCCCTACTCGCTGCACCCCACACTTGTCCACACTTCGGCTATTCGTGCCCAAAAGTTCTGAATGTGGGCGCAACTCCGTAGGATGGCGAAGCCATGACCGCGTTGCACGTCGTCGTTCGACCCAGGCCAGATTCTGCACCCAGTCCCGCGTTGGCCTCGCTGCACGGGGTGCTCGACGTGGTGGTCGAAGGCGTGAACATCACCGCGCGCGTCGGCGAAGGCCAGGCGCTCGACTTCTTGATGGACCTGGCTTTCGCGACACTCACCGCCGTCAGCTCGACGCGCAAGCGCGCAACCGTGCCACTGCATTCCGGCAACGAGGCGTGGGAAATCGGCCTCGAGTGCGATGGGGAAGACCTGCTGTTGTCGGTCTTCTGTCCCGGACCCGTGCCGAGCGTCGCCACGCACGCTCGCCGCGTCCCGACGCGTCTGTTTCAGGCGGCGCTGCTCAAGGCGCTGGAGCGCGCGAGCAAAGGCAGCGGCGTGCTGCCTACCCCGGTTCGACTCGGTCTCAAGACCGCCACCGACGCGTTGATCGCCCTGCGAATGCCCACTCGCTGTCCACGGGTCGAACGGCGCGACGTGCGAATCGAGCACCGCGTGGGCGACTTGCGGCTGGAAGCGACCGTGCCGCTGAGGGTGACCAGTGGCGCTGCCTCCGCCAGTGATCTCGAGCGGGCGGACTTGCTTTCGCTTCTGGCCGAAGGGCAACTGCGCTTGGGTATCGGTAAGGCAACGCGTTACGTCGGTCAGTCCCAACTGTTCTTGGACGTCGAGCGGCTGGTGGCGCTGGCCGACTGTACCGTCGAGTCGTGGCGCAGCGCGCGCCCGACCTTTCGCCGAGTGCAACTCGGCTGCGGCCGGCTCGGTTTACGGCGCGGTCCGGGAGAGGCTCCGATCGAATTGACGGTGGTCAGCACCGGCGCCACGGCGCGAACGCGCACCCACCGCATCGAGTGCGACCAGTTCGCTGCTCTGGTGTTGGGTTTCGCCGATCGGGTCGCCGACGCGATTTGCGAGTGCGATCCAGAGCAGAACCGCAACCTGCGCCTGTGCAATCTGCGCCAGCGCAGTGCGCAACTGCGTGATCAGCTGCAATCCATCGGTGATGACGAATCCGTCGCCAACCCGCGCCCGGACAGCTACCGACGGTTCGTGCCCAAGCTGCGCCGCGCCGTGGGGATTTGGGAGACGGGCCCCAAGATGCGCTTCATGCCGCGTTGGGTGGCCAGCGTGCCACAGATCGATCTGCGCGCGACGTTCCTGTGCGGCGATCAGCTGATGGTGGGCGGTGCACAAGAGACGGCGTGTCTGCGTCGCTCGACTGGCGAAATGATTTGGAAGCGCAGCACGCGACCGGCCGCGTGCGTCGTTACCCCGGCGGGGCTCGTCCGCATCGAGCCCGATGGTCAGCTGCGTTGTCATCGTCTCGACGACGGCGAGGTCCGGTTCAATCTGAGCGTCACGCCGCGCAGTGCCGGGAGCGTCGCCGGCTCGGTGATCTCCGGCCCGGGCATGCCGATGTTGCTGGCGCTGGTAGAAGGTCAACGCCACGTGACGGGCATCGATCTCGTCAGCGGCGCGGTGCGCTGGCGCCACACCGCCAAACGCGGTGGCAGCTATCGATTGCGGCGCGCCGGGCGCTTGCTTCTCGTCTCTGGCGGCGACCCGTTGCTCGTCGCGCTCGACGCGGTGAGCGGCGAGGTGGTGTGGTCGCTGCGTACGCGCTTGCCGCTGACCGGCGACGTGAGCGTCGATCACGACAGTGCGTTCACGATCAGCGGCAGCCCTGGCGGACGTGCCCGCGTGCATCGCTTCAATCCGTGGAGTGGCGCTGCCGATTGGGAAGTCGAACTGGATGAACGACCCGTCGCTGGCCGCGCCCCGCTGCTGACCCCGAACGTCGTGATCGTGCCGACCACGGAGCAGGAGGGCTGCGGCGCCGTGGCTTACGACCGGACGAGCGGTGAAAAACTGTGGGAGCAGGCGCCGGGGCTGGTGGGGCACACCGCGGCCTGGCTCGCTGTCGACGACTGCTTGGTCGTCAACAGCGCCAGCGGTGTGCTCATGGGTCTCGACGCAGCCGACGGGCGCGTGCGGTTTCAGCACGTGTTCTCGTGTTCGACCGATGCCGATCAACCGCGCCGCCTCGAGCCGGTGCTGCGCAGTGGTGCGCTGTTCGTCCCGCAGCAGCAGGTGCACGTGATGCGACCCCGCGACGGAGAGCTGCTCGGCACGCTGCCGTCGGACCTGATCCCCGACTTGATCCGTGTCGACGAGCGCTGCGACGTATACGTCGCCGAAGAGAGCGGCCACCTGGCGGCTTTCGGAGCCGCGCCGCGGCTCGCCGTCGTGCGCTGACTCGGAACGTGGGCCGTCGCGTTTCGGAGTCGGGAAGTTCCCGCCGGGGCGTGGCGTAAGCTGTACATCCTCCGCTGGCCGTCGCTGGTCGAGCGACCGGCGTCGGGTCGCGACTGGTCCTCGGGCGTCGAGCTCGGGGCAAAGCGGACACCGTCACAGGCAGGCGTCACACGCCCCTGAAAGCGTTGCGGTGTTACGCCTGAAGTTGTTCGTAAGTAATTGAAATAATGTGAATATGTGCGGTGGCACGGGAGCTGCTCTTGGGTTGGTCACGACTGTTTCGGTCGACCCCAGGAGACCCCGATGCCCCAGACTCACACCACCCCGCCCGCCACCGACGAACCCGCTCTGATCGAGCGCCTGCTGCAGGATGATGCCGCGGCTTGGAACGAGTTCACGGTCCGCTACGGGCGCGTCATTCAGCGCTGCATCTCGCGCGTGCTGAGTCGTTTCGGAGGCGTGACGACCGACGAGGACTGCCGCGAGGTGTACTCGATCCTCTGTCTGCAACTACTCAAGGGCGACAAGCGCAAGTTGCGCTCTTTCGACCCCGAACGCGGTACGCGCCTGAGCACGTGGTTGGGCATGTTGGCGACGCACGCCGCCTACGACTTCCTCAGGACCCGTCGGCGTGACCCGCGCACCGACGATACCGAGCAGTCGCCGCCATCGAGCCCGGCTCCGAGCCCGTTCGACATCTGTGCGGTGCGCGAGAACGTCCAGTTCGTCGAGAGCCTGCTCACCGGGTTTTCGGAGAAGGACAGAGAGTTCGTGGCACTCTACTTCGAAGAGGGGCTCGAGCCCGAACAGGTTGCCGAGCAGATGGGGATCAGTATCAAGACGGTGTATTCCAAGAAGCACAAGATCCGCTGCCGCCTCGAGTCGTTGCTCGGCGCAGCCAACAACGCCGAGTACGCCCCCGCCTCCTGAACTCCCGGACGGCGGCCGGAAATGGGGCCGTCACGGGTTTGGGGCGTCGTGGGCGGTGTGATAAAGCACCGCCGGTGCGTTGGAAGACCCTGGGCGCGTGTGTGATTGTCAGCGGTTCGACGGCGCTTGGATGCGCCGGAGCCGGCGCCACTCTGGCTCCGACTCCCCTGCTGACCCACCAGGACCAAGACAAACCGCCCCTCGTCGTGATCGAGCGAGAGGGCGACGCGCAGGGGGGGTTGGCGTGGGCCGTCTCTGCACGGACCGGCCACGACGCGCTTGCCGCCGTTGCCGACGCCGTCGCCCAGCAGCTCGGCGACGCTGGGTTTCTGCCACGGGTTCGAGTGACGGACGATTCGCTTCTGGTCGCCAGCGAGTTGCCCGACGCAAAGTCGGCGCGGCGTTGGTTTGATGCGTTGCATCGCGGGGTCTTCGAGGCGAGGCTGAAGCCGTCGAAGCGCCGGGCCGAGCTCGATGTTTGCGGGTTCGCTCCACCCGAGCCGCTGGGCTACGACGCTGCCCGCCGAGCCCTGGGGTACGCGAACTCGGCCCTGTCGGTGGTGGGTGATGAGCGGGTCGTGGACGCTGTCACGGCCGCCTACGGCGAGACGGCGGCGTGGCCGGAGGGCTCGGCGCCCGTCGATCCATGGCCGGAGCGCGACCGCGTGACGTCGCGACGTAGCGCGGCGGGCGAGCGGCTCAGCATCGCTCTGCGGCTGGGCGACGGCGGCTCGGCGCTCGGCGCGGCCGAAGCCGTGGGTGGCCCCGAGTCGACCTTGCGCTTGCTCGCTTCCGCCGCAGCCCCGGGCTGGCAACTGGAACGCGTCAGCGCCAGCCTTCGCCCCAGCGGCGGGTGTTTGCTCGCAGACTTCTCGACGTCGTCCGCGCTGGAGTCGAGCCACGTCGCCCGCGCCGCGCAGGCCTTGGCGGACGAGATGCAGCACGCGGTCGTCAGCGTCAAACCGCTCGACCCGGCGGGGGCTGCGCGTCGAGCTGCCGATCCGGTCGAAGCGGCGCTGCGCGCCGCGTGGGGAGCCCTGGGGGGGCGTGTCGAACCTGGCGAAAGCCAGCGGCGGCACATCCTGCACAGCAGCAGCTCGCCGGCGAAAGACCTCGCGGCGCGCTTGGCCAAGCCCGCCGAGCTGCGCATCGAGCCGACCTTCAGAACGGAGCGTGGTCAAGGCCGCAGTTGGGTGTTGCTCACCAGCGCCTGCCCGACGGCACACGAGGACACGGCCTCGGCAGGTCACACCGCGGCATTGATATTGGCAGCGGCGGGTTTCGCCGGCTCGGAGCAATCGCCGATCCGGGTCGAGCCGTGGGTCAGCTCGGAAGGCCTGGGGCTGATCGCCAGCGGTCCCGCCGGCCGCGACGGGCAGCTGGAGGCGCTGGTGGAAGAGATGGGTCGGGCTCTGCTTGCCGCCGACTCGGATCCGTCCTGGCAGAGCGTGGCGCGCGAAGAGCTGATGAGCGCACGTATCCCCTCGCCCGGCTGGGACTTTGCGCTGCGCTTGGCCAGCAACGGACACCCTTCCCAGCTCGTCCCCGCAGGCGTTCAAGGGTCGTTGGGGCAACTGACTCCGAGCGCGGGATCGCGGGCGTTGCGCGGATTCTTGGGGGGCGAGCTGCGCTTGGCGGTGTTGACACCCGCTCCCCAAGCCGGCGTCCGCGCCGCCGCAGAGCGGCTGCAATCGTTGCTGCTCCCCTTGGGAACCGAGCAACGCAGCTGCGCCACTCGCACCGAGGTCCCCAACGTCGGCGGCCTGTACCTGTCCAGCGAGGCCAGTGACGACGAGGCGATTCTGATCTTTCCCATCCACCCCAAGTCGGTGGGTGTCGCCCGTGCAGCCGCCGATCTGCTCAATCTGCCCGGTGGCTGGCTCGACAAGGCCGTGCTGAATCCCGGACTGGCCTCGTCGGCGCAGGCGATGGCCCTCGGCAGCGGTTCGGGTCATGCGGCACTGGCGTTGACCGTCAGCGCCGAACCAGAGGTCCTGATGGATGCCGTGGCTCAGGCGCGCGGTTTGTTTCAGCGTCTGTCCCGTGCGCAGTTCGGTCGTGCGGCGTTGGCCAGTCTGCGCGCGCTGCGCGTCGGTCGAGCCGCGGCGGGCAACGATCCCCGGCACCGATTGATCGCCCTGGTGACGCCGCCCGCGCCGCCGGTCTCCGAGGCCATGTTGCGCAAGTTCTTCCGCCAAGAGTTGCTCGAGGACCGTCTGGTCGTCGTCGGCCCGCAACCTGCCGGTCAGCTCCCGCGTCCCTGACGGCAGCGAGTTGGCGTCGGCCGTGGCCGTCCCTTTTCGGCTCTGTTGGTCGGCTCGCTCCGCGCGGTGACGTCCGTCGGTCGCGACGCGAGGGCGCGCTTGGCCTTCCCTCGGTCGAAGGGATCGTGCTAGCTCGCGCGGATGCATCGACAGAGTGTCCTGATCCTCGACTACGGCTCCCAATACACGCAGCTCATTGCCCGCCGCGTGCGTGAGTGCCAGGTGTACTGCGAGATCGCCGCGGGCACGCTGAGTCTGCAGGACATCAAAGCCGCCCAGCCCAGCGCCATCATCCTCAGTGGCGGCCCCGACAGCGTCTACGACCCGAAATCACCCAAGAGCGATCCGGGGATCTTCGAGCTCGGCTTGCCCACGTTGGGGATTTGCTACGGCCAGCAGCTCATGGCCCAGCAGCTGGGCGGCAAGGTCGAGCCGAGCAACGAACGCGAGTACGGTCCGGCCCAGCTGGTCGTCAACGAACGCGTGGGTGTGCTGTCCCGTTTCTTGGAAGGCGACATTTCCAACGTGTGGATGAGCCACGGCGATCGCCTGACCGCGCTGCCCGACGGGTTCCGCGTCATCGGTCACAGCCAAAACGCCCCCTTCGCGGCTATCGGCAACCCGGACCGTCGCCTGTACGGGCTGCAGCTGCACCCCGAAGTGGCGCACACCGAGCGCGGCCGCGAGATCATCGAGGCGTTCTTGTTCGACGTGGCCGAGCTGAGACGAGACTGGACGCCCGGTAGTTTCGTCGACGAGACCGTCGAGCGCATCGCCGAACGCGTCGGCCCGGACGAACACGCCATCTGCGCTCTGAGCGGCGGTGTCGACTCGGCGGTGGCGGCGGTGCTCACCCACCGCGCCTTGGGCAAACGGCTGACCTGTATCTTCGTCGACAACGGCGTGCTGCGCGAAGGCGAATACGAGCGCGTGCAGAAGGCCATGCGCGACGATCTGGGCCTGCACTTGATCGCCATCGATGCCCGGCAGCGCTTTTTGGACAAGCTCGCCGGCGTGACCGATCCGGAGCGCAAGCGCCACATCATCGGCAATCTGTTCATCGAGATCTTCGAGGAAGAGAGCAAGAAGCTCGGCGGCGCGACGCACTTGGTCCAGGGCACGCTCTACCCCGACGTGATCGAGAGCGTGAGCGTCAAAGGGCCCAGCGCGGTAATCAAGACCCACCACAACGTCGGCGGGCTGCCCGAGCGCATGCACCTCAAGCTCATCGAGCCACTGCGTGAGTTGTTCAAGGACGAGGTGCGCGCCGTGGGTGAGTCGATGGGCATGCCCAAAGACGTGCTGTGGCGTCAGCCATTCCCCGGTCCTGGCCTGGCGATCCGCTGCCTCGGCGAGGTGACGGAAGAACGGTTGCGGGTGTTGCGCCGGGCCGATGCCATCGTCACCCAAGAGATCCGCGCGGCGGGTTTCTACAACAAGCTGTGGCAAGCTTTCGCCGTGTTGTTGCCGGTGCGCAGTGTCGGCGTGATGGGCGACGATCGCACCTACGAAGAGACCTGCGCGGTGCGTGCGGTGGAGTCGAGCGACGCGATGACGGCGGATTGGGCTCGTTTGCCCTACGACTTGCTCGCAAAGATCAGTTCTCGGCTGATCAACGAAGTCAAAGGCATCAATCGCGTCGTCTACGACATCAGCTCGAAGCCCCCTGCTACCATAGAGTGGGAGTGATGGTTCGTCGTTGGCTGTCAGCGTTCGTCGCGGTAGGCGTGCTCGGTCTGGGGGCGCCCGCATGTACCCCCCAGCGTGCGGTGAGTCTGAAGGTCGCGGTTGCGCCACGGACGCCGAGCGATGCGTCGGTGACCATCGACGAGCAGTTCGTCGGGCTGCTCGGCTACGTCGCCGCCCGGGGCGTGCGCCTGCCCGCGGGGGAACACCGCATCACGGTCGAGCGTGAGGGGTACTTCCCGTGGGACCGAATTGTCGTTTCCGATCGGCAGGAAATCCACCTGGAGGTGGTGTTGGTACGCATTCCCGATTGAACGGGTCGCAAACAGCATCTATATGGGGGTGTGCGCTGAACGCTGATACGGGGTGTACCTCAACCTGGTAGAGGGCCTGCTTTGGGTGCAGGACGTTGAAGGTTCAAATCCTTTCACCCCGACGAATGAAGCCGTGCCGCCCGCGTTGGTGTCGGTACCCGTCTCGGCCTCCCATGGCCCTTTCGGGCAGGCGCAACCGGCGGCGGGCGAGCCGAACGGTCGCGCCGCGGGTGGCGGCGCGAGGTTCGGTTCTGCTGGCCGGGCCGCTGGGGTGACGCAAACGGGCTGCGTCGGCCGGACGCCGAGCTTTGGGCCGAATGGTCGCCGCACTCGCCGAGGAACAACGGCAGGGTTGTCCGGTGCCGTGACACTGCCGTATAGCGCCAACGGAAGGAAGCCCCGCCGCGGGGCCCGATTCGTTCATGTTACGTAACGTCGCAACGTTCGTATTGCTTTTCGCCGTTTGGCTGCTCTGGTCTGGTCACACCGAGCCCCTGTTGTTGGGTCTAGGTGTCGGGTCCTGTGCTCTGGTGGTTTGGTTGTCGCGACGCATGGCGTTGCTCGACGATGAAGCCTACCCCTTTCACCTGCTCGTTCGCCTGTTGGGCTACATCCCGTGGGTGCTGTGGCAAGTGGTGTTGACGAACATCGCGGCGGCCAAGGTGATCCTCTCGCCGAGCCTCCCCATCTCCCCGATGTTGCTGAAGTTACGGGTCAAACAACAGACGACGCTGGGCCGCGTCATTCACGCCAACACGATCACGTTGACTCCCGGCACGGTGACCCTCGACGTACGCGGCGACACGTTCTTGATCCACGCGTTGACGCGTGAAGCCGCTTCCGAAGACGGCACGGGCGCCCTCGACGACAAGGTTGCGCGGCTCGAACGCAGGTAGCGCTCGCACAGAAAGCAGCAGGCATGGACGTAAAGTTTCTGATCCCCACGATCGCCGTCGGCGTGGTCATGGTTTTCGCGCTCGTGCGAGTGTGGTTCGGCCCCACCGTCTACGATCGCATTCTGGGCGGCAACATGTTCGGCACCAAGACCACGCTGCTGATCGCCGTGGTCGGGTTCTTGTTCGAACGCCCCGAGTGGCTGGACTTGGCGCTGGTTTACGCGCTGATGAACTTCATCGGCATCTTCGCGATCCTTCGCTACGCGAAATTCGGGTCGTTGGCGCGCGACGAGAAGCACAAGGTCGGCCCGTGATTCGTGGGCGGACAGCGATGAGGAGCGTCGTGCACACGACGAAAGACGATGAGCGAGATAGCTGAGATACTTTCCTGGGCCTGCCTGATAGTCGGCGTGGGCTTCAGTCTGACCGGCGCCATCGGGCTGCTGCGGCTGCCCGAATTCTTCACGCGAGTGCACGCGGTCGGGGTGACCGACACCATGGGCGCGGGGCTGATCCTGCTCGGCTGCGGCTTGCACTCGGGCCTGAACCTGGTGACCGTCAAGTTGGTCACGGTGTGGCTGTTCGTGTATTTCACGGGCCCCGCAGCCACGCACGCTCTGGCCAAGGCCGCCTACGCCAGTGGACTGAAGGTCCGGGCAGACGAGGAGGATCGCGCGTGACGCTCCCTCCTCTCGAGGCATTTCTGTTCGCATTGCTGCTGGTCATCGCGGTGATGATCATTCGCGCGCGCAGCTTGTTTGCCGCGGTGATGCTCAGCTCCATCTTCAGCCTGTTGTGTACGGGCATCTACACGCTGCTCGACGCGGTCGACGTTGCGTTCACCGAAGCGGCCGTGGGGGCGGGGGTTTCGACGGTTCTGTTCCTGGCTGCGCTCTCCTTGGCCGGAGAGCAAGAGGCGGCGCCCGGGGGGCGCGATCTGCTGGGCTTGCTGGTGGTGTTGGTAGTCGGTGGCGCGCTGTTGTACGGCACTGCGGACATGCCAGCGTACGGGGACGCGTCGGCGGTCATCCACCATCACGTCGTGCCCCGCTACATCACCGACTCGCCCAAGGAGATCGGGCTGCCGAACTTCGTGACCAGCGTGCTGGCGAGCTACCGCGGTTTCGACACCTTTGGTGAGACGACGGTGACGTTCACCGCGGCGCTCGGTGTCTTGGCGTTGCTCAAGTCGAGGCTCGGTGGTCGCTTCAGCAGTGGTGGAGGCGCCTCGTGAAGCCGCTGCACACCCGCATCGCGGAAATCTCGGTGATGCGCACCGTCGCCAAGGCGGTGATCCCATTCATTCTGCTGTTCGCCCTGTACGTCCAGTTTCATGGCGACTTCGGACCCGGAGGAGGCTTTCAGGCCGGCGTCATCTTCGCTGCGGGGCTGATCTTGTACGGGCTGATCTTCGGTCCCGAGGCGCTCAAGGCGGTGGTCTCACCACGCGTGGCCGAGATTGGCGCCGCGCTCGGCGTGTTGATCTACGGTGGCACGGGGCTCGTCAGTTTCGCCGTCGGTCTGCACTTTCTCAACTACGAGGCGTTGGGACACCACGGCCAGCATTGGGGGATCTTCTCGGTAGAGCTCGGCGTCGGCGTCACGGTCACCTCCGTGATGCTCGCCATCTACTACGCGTTCACCGACAGGGATCTTCAAAACGGGGACCTGCAAGACAGGGATCACGAATGAGTTTCGAGACTCACTGGCACTATTGGTTTTCGGTCGTGCTGTTCATGCTCGGCCTGTACACGGTCGTGTCGCGCCGCAATCTGATCAAGAAGATGATGGGGCTGAACCTGTTTCAGGTTGCGGTCATCCTGCTGTACGTCACTCAAGGCAAGGTGCACGACGGCACGGCTCCCATTCTCATCGAAGGCGCCGACCCGAGCGTCTACAGCAATCCCCTGCCCCACGTGCTCATGCTGACGGCGATCGTCGTCGGTATCGCGACGACGGCGCTCGGGCTGTCGCTGATCGTGCGCGTCAAGGAAGCCTACGGCAGCATCGAAGAGGACGAGATCCAGCGTCGAGACGCGGCGGAGGGTTCCCGTCCATGAATCACCTTCCTGCTTTGCAGGTCATCGTGCCGCTGCTCGCCGCGCCCAGCTGTGTGATCTTGCGCAAGCCCGCCCTGGTGCGCTGGTTTGCCACCCTGGTGTGTTTCGCCGCGCTGGCGATGAGCTTGATGCTCACGCGAGTGGTGTTCACCGAAGGGGCACTGGCCTACCATGTCGGCGATTGGGAGCCACCCTGGGGCATCGAGCTGCGCGTCGACGCGTTGACGGTGTTGTTGTTGCTGGTGGTCACGCTGATCGGCTCGGTCGTGGTCATCACCGGACCGGGCGAGCGCAGCCACAGTCTGGCGCCGGCCAACGAGGGCTACTTCTATGCGGCGTACTTGCTGTGCATGACCGGGCTGATCGGCATGACCCTGACCGGCGATGCCTTCAACGCTTTCGTGTTCCTCGAAATCTCGTCGCTGTCGGCCTACACGCTGATCGGCTTGGGCAGCAGCCGGCGTTCGCTCACGGCCGCGATCAGCTACCTGATGATCGGCACGGTGGGCGGCACGTTCTTCCTGGTCGGCGTCGGCATGCTCTACCAGCTCACCGGCAGCCTCAACATGGCCGACATCCACGAGCGGCTGGCGACGTTGACGCCCAACCGCACCACCGTGGTGGCCATGGGCTTTCTGTTCGTCGGCATCGGCCTGAAGACGGCGATCTTTCCGCTGCACCAGTGGCTGCCGAACGCGTACACCTTCGCGCCGTCATCGGCGTCGGCGTTCCTGGCCGGTACGGCGACCAAGGTCAGCTACTACCTGCTCGTGCGCTTTGCGCTGACGGTGCTTGGGGCGGGGCTGGTGTTCAGCACCTTCGACATCGGCAAAGTGCTCATGCCGTTGAGCGTGTTGGCGATGTTCGTCGGCGCAGCGGCGGCGGTCTTCCAAACGGACCTGAAACGACTGTTGGCCTACTCCAGCGTCTCTCAACTCGGCTACATGACCCTGGCCTTCAGCTTCGGCACACAGCCGGGGCTCGAGGCGGGCCTGCTGCACCTGTTCAACCACGCGGCGATGAAGGCGGGCCTGTTTCTCGCGGCCGGGGCCATCGTCGCTCGCTTGGGGTCGTCGAGCATCGACCAGATGGCGGGGCTCGGCCGCCGCATGCCGATGACGATGGCCGCCATCGTCGTCGGTGGGTTTGCGCTGATTGGCATCCCGGGGACTTCCGGGTTCGTCAGCAAATGGCGCCTCGTCGGTGCCGCGTTGCAGCTCGGTGACGTGTGGGTGGCAGGGCTCGTGCTGATGAGTTCGTTGCTGGCCGTCGGCTACGTCTGGAAGCTGGTCGAAGTGGGTTACTTCCGGCCGCCGGTCGACGAGAACCGCGTCGATGAGCAGCCGTCGTTGCTGATCCCGGCCTGGGTGCTGACCGCCTCGACGGTCTTCTTCGGCATCTTCCCCGACTTTCCCATTCGCTTGAGTGAGGCGGCCGCCGCCGGGTTGTGGGGAGGTGCCGGATGACCGCCGATCACGCGTTGGGCGTCGCGATTCTCATCCCGTTTCTCGGGTTCTGGGCGGTGATGCTCAGCGGCTCCAAACCCAATCTGCGCGACTCGCTGATGGTGGCCTGCGCCGTGCTCACGTGCGTCGTCGTCTTTCAGCTCTTTCCCTTCGCCAGTCCGGCGGTCGTCGCCCCCAGTCTGCGACTGTTCCCGGTTCTGCCGGGCATCGATTTGGCGTTCAGTCTCGAACCGCTGGGCATGCTTTACGCGGCCGTGGCGTCGGGGCTGTGGGTGCTGACGAGCCTGTACTCGATCGGCTACATGCGCGAGCACCACGAGCAGAACCAGACGCGGTTCTTCGGCTGTTTTGCGCTGTCGATTTCTGCGGCGCTGGGCATCGCGTTCGCAGCCAACCTGTTCACGCTCTTCCTGTTCTACGAACTGCTCACGTTCTGTACTTACCCACTGATCACCCATCACGGCACTGATCAGGCGGTCCGGGCCGGACGGGTGTATCTGGGGGTGTTGGTCTCGACCTCGGTCGTCGGGTTGCTGTTCGCCGTGTTGTGGACGTGGCACATCGCGGGGACGACCGAGTTCGCGCTCGGCGGGATCCTGGCGGGAAAGGCCGATCCCGCGGTGCTGCCGATCTTGCTGGCGCTGTTTGCGTTCGGCACGGGCAAGGCGGCGTTGATGCCCTTTCACCGTTGGCTGCCCAACGCCATGGTGGCGCCCACTCCGGTCAGCGCCTTGTTGCACGCCGTGGCCGTGGTGAAGGCCGGTGTGTTCACCGTGCTCAAGGTGGTCGTCTACGTGTTCGGGCTCGACTTGCTGACCAACACGCCGAGCACGGGCTGGCTGTGCTACGTGGCCGCCTTCACGCTGCTGGTTTCCGGCGCCATCGCGGTCACCAAGGACAACCTCAAGACGCGCCTGGCGTACTCGACGATCAGCCACCTGTCGTACATCGTGCTCGGGGCCGCGCTGGCCGCGCCCAGTAGCGTGCTCGGTGGCGGCTTGCACGTGGCGATGCACGCGTTCGGCAAGATCACGCTGTTCTTCTGCGCCGGCGCCATCTACGTCACGGCCCACAAGACGTCGGTCAGTGAGCTCGATGGGCTGGGGCGAAAGATGCCGATCACCATGGGCGCGTTTTTCCTCGCGTCACTGTCGCTGATCGGCATGCCACCCTTCGGCGGGATGTGGAGCAAATGGCACCTGGCGCTCGGGGCGGCGCAGTCGGGTCATCAGCCGTTCGTGTTCGTGTTCATGGCCAGCTCGGTGCTGAGTATCGCCTATTTGATGCCGCCGGTGATTCGCGCGTTCTTCCGCGAACCCCACGACGACGGTCACCCCCACCATCAACAACACTACGACGCGTTCCTCGAAGACGAGACCGAACTCGAGGGCGACGTGCTGTCCTCGCCACCGCCGGCGCCCAGACCGCCCGAGCCGGCCGGCCCGCGCTGGACCGACGCGCCGCTGTTGTGCCTGCTGCCGCTGTGCCTGACGGCGCTCGGTAGCCTGGCCTTGTTCTTCTTTGCCGAACCCTTGTACCTGATGCTGTTGCCCATCGTCGGAGGTGCGCGATGAGTTCGAAACATCCACCGCCCCAAGTCGGCAACGACGCTCCGTTTTTCGACCGCCCGTCGACTCACCGCGGGATCTTCTACGGGCTGTTGGGCGCGTGCGCTGCGGTCGCGCTCGCGGACTTCGTCATCCACAAACACACGACCTTCGAGTTCGAAACGACGTTTGCATTCCACGCGGGGTTCGGCTTTCTCGCCTACTTGACCATCGTCAACAGCGCCAAGGTGCTGCGTCTCATCGTGAAGCGTCCGGAGGACTACTATGATCGATGAGCTCGTCCCCGGCTTCGTGCTGATCTTCGGCTCGCTGTCGTTCTTGTTCCTGCGGGGCGCCGCGCTGTCGATCGCCGTCGTGCTGGTTCCCCTGCTGTCGTTCGCGCAGTTGTGGAGCCTGCCCCTGGGGCTGGAGCTCGGCACGACGATCTTCGGCTACGAGTTGACGCCGGTGCGGGTGGACAAGCTGAGCCTCGTTTGGGGCACCGTCTACCACATCGCTGCCGTGCTCTCGGCGCTGTACGGGTTGCACGTCAAGGACCGTTCGCAGCTCGTCGCTTCGGCGATGTACGCGGGCAGCGCCGTGGCCGCCGCTTTTGCGGGCGACTTGATCACGCTGTTCGTCTTTTGGGAGCTGACGGCCATCACCAGCGTGTTCCTGATTTGGGGTCAGCGCACCGATCGGGCGCGTCGCGCCGGCCTGCGGTACCTGCTGGTGCAGGTCACCAGCGGCGTCATCTTGCTCGCGGGGATCCTGCTGCACCTGGCGAGGACCGGCTCGCTCGAGTTCGGCACGCTGAGCCTGTCGGACTGGGGTGGCCGACTCATGTTCATCGCCTTTGGCATCAAGTGTGCTTTCCCGCTTCTGCACAACTGGGTGCAAGATGCCTACCCCGAGTCGTCACCGACGGGGACGGTGGTGTTGTCGTCGTTCACGACGAAGCTCGCCGTCTACGCGTTGGCGCGCTCCTTTGCCGGCACGGAGATGCTGATCCCCATCGGCGTCGCGATGACGCTGTTTCCGATCGTCTTTGCCGTGATCGAAAACGACCTACGCCGGGTGCTGTCGTACAGCGTCAACAACCAGCTCGGGTACATGGTGGTCGGCGTGGGCATCGGCACGGAGCTGGCGCTCAACGGTGCGGCGGCGCACGCTTTCGCCGACATCATCTTCAAGGGGTTGTTGTTCATGGCCATGGGAGCGGTGCTGCACCGCACGGGCACCTGCAAAGCCAACGAGCTGGGCGGTCTGTACAAGTCGATGCCCTGGACGACGCTGTTTTGCATCATCGGCTCGCTGTCGATTTCCGGCATGCCGCTGTTCTCGAACTTCGTGACCAAATCGATGACGGTCAGCGCCGCCGAACAGACGCAGGCTGCGTGGGTGACGGTGGCGCTGCTCGTCGCCTCGGCCGGCGTCGTGGATCATTCGGGCATCAAGATCCCGTTCTTCGCGTTCTTCGCCCACGACTCGGGCAAGCGTGTGCAAGAGGCCCCTTGGCACATGCTGCTGGCCATGGGCTGCATGGCCGCGCTGTGCATCGGGATCGGCATCTTCCCCGGCGCGCTGTACTCGCTGTTGCCCTACGACGTCGACTACCAGCCGTATTCCGCCAGTCACGTCCTGACGAGCCTCCAGCTGCTCTTGTTCGCCGCGCTCGCCTTTGCGCTGATGTGGAAGTACCACGCGTCGAAACGGCCGGGGATCTGGGAGCTGCTCAAGTACCCGCCCGAACTGCCTTCGCGCAACCTCGACAGCGATTGGCTGCTGCGTCGCGCCGCGCCGTGGTTGGGGACCACCGTGGGCGGACCCATCCTGGGCGTGCTGCGCTTCGTTCGCGAGGCGGGCTACGATTTCGGCTGGCGCACGGTGGTGCGTGCCCGGCAGCTCGCCGGCCCACGCAGCACTCTGGGCGAGCCTTGGCCCGTGGGTCAGTCGACGTGGTGGGCAGTGGCGACTTTGGGCCTGTGCCTGCTGCTCGCCTACGCATTCTGACAATTCGAACACTTAATTAGTCTCAGCGGTTGCATCGACGCCATCACTGGGCTAGCACTCGCCGCTCCACAGGAATCGAAACATGGCAAATCGCGCAATCTGGGACGTCCGCAAGCGACACGTTTGGCTCTCCACCCCCGCCAAGGGCAAGACAATGAAGCTGCGCGCTCGCAAGCGCTGTGGCCTTCAAGCAGCCATCGAGCGCAAGGCTCCCCAGGCCGACGCCGCTGCCACCCCGGCAGAGCAAGCGTCGAACTGATTCCCCGTCCAAGGACGGCACCGTGAGGCCGCGGCGTGTTCGTCGCGGCCTTTTGTCGTGGGTGTTTTGCTGCTGATGTCCACTCCGCCCACGTGGGATCGATGGGAGCCGCCAAGTCGGCAAGAGCGCTGGCAGGACATCGAACACCGGCGTGCGGCCAGCCAAATCCCTTTGGCGAGCTCGGCGCCTCGCGGGTCAATCGCAGGGGATCCACCTGCGCGCCGTCAGACCGCGCTTTCGAGCTCGGGGCGCAACGAGCGCAGGGCCTCGTCGTCGAGTAGCGCTCGCGTCTTGCTCTTGTCGAAGCCCAAAGCGACCTTGAACGCTTCCAGCGCCTGCTGACGGTCGCCCAACTTGGCGAAGCCAAACAGCGCTTGTGCGGCGTCGTCGAAGTTGCGATCGGCTCGAGCGAGCGCGAGCGACAGGCGCGCCGCTTCCATGGCTGCGCCGCTCGCCATCGCCTCTTCGGCAACGCGGCGTATCTCCGCTGGCGGACTGTGCTCGATGAGTTCGTGAGTCAGGTTTGCTGCGGCGGCGTACTCGTGCTGCTCGAGCATCACTTTGACGAGCAGCGCCGTTACCTCGACGCGCTTGTCGCCGCGCGAGCGCGCACTGTTGAGCAACTGCTGCGCCTGCGGAAGGTGTCCCGCAGCGTGCTGGACCGCGGCGGCGAGGTAGTCGTCGACCGTGCCCGGATTGGCGGCGATCAGCAACGCGCGGGCGCCAGCGCTGTCCCCTGCCCCGAGGCGCGCCCACAAGAAGATCTCCAAGGCCTCCTTGCGCACACTTGCCTCTTCACTCCAGGTCAGCACGCCGTGGGCGAATGCCGAAGCCTTGTCGTAGGCCTCTTGCGCTAGAGCTTGCCGGGCCGCGTGCATCGCGCGCTCCAGCGCCGCGGCGTCCACTTGGCGTTTTGGAGGCGTGCTGGCGACCTGGCGCATGCGGACGTACGACGAAACGGCAGCAGAGCCGAACAGCACGGCCGCCACGTCGAGCTCATAGTGGAACGAAGCCCCTGCCGCCGCCAAGCCCACGACCAACGAGATGGTGACGGACAACCTGATCCGTGATGGACCGAGCACTGCAACGAGCACCCGACCTCCGTCGAACGGAATGACGGGCACCAGATTCAAGATGCTCCAGGCGATGTTGAGTACCCACAACCACTGAAGCGCGACGACGAACAGGCTGGGAGTGACGACCGGTTCACCCCCGCCCCCGCCGGTCGGCGCGTACAGCTGCGTCAGCCCCCAAGTCAGGACACCGAGCAACAAGCCTGCTGCCGGTCCCGCCAGGGAGATCATCATGTCACGACCACGCGTCAGCTGCGTTGCCTGCGGGAACGAAGTTGCCCCGCCCAGCAGGTGGAAGGTGATCTGAGCGGGGAGCCCGAAAGCGCGAGCGGCGAACGCGTGACCCAGTTCGTGCACCAGAATGCTCACGAACACGCAGAACAGGCCCACGATGCCCACCGACAACGGTTGCCGCACGCTCCCGAGCGCGAACAGTGCCGTCAGCAGCCAGTACCCAGGCAGGATGCTGACGGGAAATCCAAAGATGCGGAAGCGCAGGATGCCCATGTCGAGGTTCACATAGTGTGACCGGCAGGAGCAGTCTAGTCTTGCGCTACCGAGATCCGAGTTGGCGACCACGACACTCCGTCACGACGCGACGTCCAATCGGGCCGCCAGAGCACCGATCAGCTTGCCACCAAACGGAATTGCCCCGAAAAATCGCCCTAGGATCTGTGAGGGCGCTTTATGGTGCCACCTTCGGCTCACTTTGAGCGCAGCTCGGTGCTCCAGGTGTTTGATTTGGAGCAGCAATCAACATGATTGCTGCTCCAGGTCCACAGTGGGCGGATTCTTCAGCGCTCGGTCACTGCCGTCGCTTCCCCGCAGCGGCAAGCGCGCTTTCGAGCTTTGCTGCTCGGCCGCGCATCAGTCGCGTCGAGTTGCGGACGTCTTGCCCCGAACGCGCGTGTGGGCTCGCGCGGCGTTGTTGGCGGGTGGCCCCGGTGGCTCGGTGCGCCGCGCCCACAATTCCGCGAGTTTTCCGAGTTCGTCGAGCAGCGTGGCGCTCGACTCCGTCCAGTGCGTCGTCATCGGATGACGCCCACCGACCCAACATCGCACGCCGTGCTCACCGCGTAGGCGCGCAACCGCCTCCATCATGTCCTCGTCGGTGCGATCGTCACCGGCGCACAGTACGAAATCCGCGTCGCGCCGCCGACGTAGGATCTCCTCGGCGGCGTGTCCTTTGGAGGTTTGTGCATGTCGAACTTCGATCACCCGATTGCCGCGCAATACCGTGAAAGGTCGTCGGCGCAGCATCTCTTCGAGCTCGCTCAGCAGCTCGCGGGCTTGGAACGCTCCGAATTCGGGCTCCGCCGAGCGGTAGTGCCAGGCGATGGCGGAGCGTTTGCGCTCGACCATCGCGCCCGGCGTGCGGCGGGCGAACTCTTCGAGCAACGGCAGGACACGGCGCAACGCATGGCCGGCGACGGTCCCGCGTTCTTCCCAGGCGCGCCCTACCTCGCGCAGGGCGAAGCCGTGCTCACACACCAAACCGATGGGCAGATCTCCGAGCCACTGCTCGAGGGTGTCGGCAGAACGCCCGCTGATGACGTACACGGCGGCGTGTTTCGCGAGGTCCGACAAGATCCGCCTCGCTTTGCGCGACGGACTGGCGTCTTGGGGTTTGCGCTCGTAGGAGCGCAACGTGCCGTCGTAGTCGAGCAAGACCAGAGGATGGCGCGCCGTGCGCAGTCGCGTCTTGAGCGGGTCCTGGGTGACCCTCAGAGGGCGAGACGCGGGTAGCACCTCGGCGGTGGTCGCCTCGAGACGAGCCAGGAAGCGCTCGGCCCAGGCGCTCGACGTGTTCTCGTTGACGAAGTCGAGCATGTGGCTCGAATCGGGGTGTTCGCGCTCCAGTTCGTCGCCCAGCGCGGCCGCCACTTCGTGAATGTTGTAGGGATTGACGAGCCGGGCGCCGGGCATCAGGTACGCCGCGCCAGCAAACTCGCTGAGCACGAGCGAGCCGCCGAGTTCACCGCGAGCGGCGATGTACTCGAGGGCCACGAGATTCATGCCGTCGCGGATTGGCGTGACCAGCGCGACGTCGGCAGCTTGGTACATGCCCACCAGCCGTGTTCGCGATACGTTCTGGTGGATGTAGACGATGGGCGTGTGACCCGGCGTGCTGTACTGGCCGTTGATGCGCCCGACCAGCTCGTCCACGCGCCGCTTGAGCGCCTGGTACTCGTCGACGGACTGGCGCGATGGTGCAGCGACTTGAACGAGCACCGCGCGCTCGCGCCACTTCGGCGTGCTGCGCAGCAGCTCCTCGAACGCGAGCAACTTTTCGGGGATGCCCTTGGTGTAGTCGAGCCGGTCGACGCCGATGATGATCTTCTTGCCGGCGTAGGCGGTGCGCAGGCTCGAGTACTCGTGCTTGGCCGCTTTCTGGCGGGCCATGTCTGCGATCTCGACCGGGTCGATACCTATTGGTAGTACACCTAGGTAAACGCGTCGGGCGCCGGTCTTGATCAGCTCCGGATCGCTTTCGATCCCCAGCACGCGCAGACAGGCCTTGCGAAAGTGGCTGACGTATTCGTAGCCGTGAAAACCGACGAAGTTGGCCCCCAGAATGCCGCGCAGGACGTCCTCGCGCACCGGCAACGTGCGGTAGATCTCCGACGACGGAAACGGAATGTGCAGGAAGTATCCGATCGCGCAGTTGACGCCACGTTGCCGCAACATTTCCGGTACGAGCGCCAGCTGATAATCGTGGACCCAGACTAGATCGTCGGGCTTGGCGCGCGCGGCGATGGCGTCGGCGAACATGGCGTTGACGCGCTCGTAGGCCTGCCAAGCCGATTGGGTGAAGTGGCTCAGATCCGTCAGCCCGTGGCACAGAGGCCACAACACGCGATTGCTGAAGCCCGCGTAGAACCCCTCGATGTCGGCTTTGCTGAGGAAGATGGGCCGCGCGCCGCGCCGAGCCAACATGCGTGTGACCGTTGGGCGATCGCTCTCGGGGACATGTGCGCCGGGCCAGCCATGCCACTCGAATTGCCGGCCTTCGGCCACGGCGCTCAGCGCCGTCACGAGCCCCCCAGCGGAGGCGCGTGCCTCCCAACTTTCCGCTTTGCGCGCCATGGTCACGGGCAGGCGCGTCGCGGCGACAATCAATCGGCGTCCCTTCATCGATTGCCGGTATTACATCAAACACCGCTCGGCGTCAGCTCGGGTCGTCTCCCCGGTCGAAGCCGGGGGCCGGCAAGTGGTAACTCTCGACGCGGATCTTGCACGTTTTTCGCCGACCGGGTCAGATGGCTCGGTGAAGTTCGCGCTGATCGGAAATTGTGCATATCAGGCCTTGATCGACGACCGAGCCAACATCATTTGGCTGTGTTGGCCACGTTTCGATTCCAGTTTCGTCTTCGGCGCTTTGTTGGATCCCGACAAGGGGGGTGACTTTGCTGTGATCCCCGAGGGTGATCACTACGAAACCGAGCAACACTATTTGCCGAATACGAACGTATTGCGCACGGTGTTTCACTCGGCGGCCGGCAGTTTCGAGGTGATTGATTTTGCACCGCGGTTTCGTCAGTACGATCGTTCGTTCAAGCCGACGAGCCTGATGCGTCGCGTTCGGCGGCTCTCCGGTGAGCCTCGCCTGCGCGTGCGAATCAAGCCGACCATCAACTACGGACAAATCGCTCCGGCGAGCTACGTGGCGAGCAATCACATTCGCTGGAACGTCACTGAAGCGCAACTGCGGCTCACGACCAGCGTGCCTCTGACGTACATCGTCGAGTCGCGTCCCTTCCTGCTCGAAAAAGATGCCTACTTCGCGCTGACCTGGGGCAGTCCGCTCGAGGCACCGCTCGAAGAAACCGTCGACACGTTTCTCACGCGCACCCGTGCCTATTGGGAACGCTGGGTCAAGCACACGGCGATGCCCGGCTGCTTTCAACCCGAGGTGATTCGCTCGGCCCTGGCCCTGAAGCTCCACCAGTTCGAAGACACCGGCGCGATCACCGCGGCGAGCACGACCAGCCTGCCCGAGGAACACGGCGCGGGGCGCAATTGGGATTACCGCTTCTGCTGGCTGCGCGACTCGTACTTCACGTTGCGGGCGATGCGACGTCTGGGGCACTTCGAAGAGACCGAGGGCTTCGTCGGGTTCTTGAAGAACGTCGTCGAAGCGCATCCCGAACGATTGCAGCCGGTGTTCAGCATCAGCGGCGAAGACAGATTGACGGAAGTGGAGCTCGATCACTTGGCGGGCTACATGGGCAATCGTCCGGTGCGAGCCGGCAACGCCGCGTACTATCAAATTCAGAACGACGTTTACGGAGAGATGCTCGGCGCCATCGCGCCGCTGTTGCTCGACATTCGTTTTCAGGACCACGGCGGAGCGGACCATACCGTTCGCGTCGTGCGGCGTTTGCTCGGCCGCATCGAGCGAGTGATGGAGGAGCCCGACGCGGGGATCTGGGAGTACCGCGGTGCCGAGCGGGTGCACACCTTCTCTCTGCTGTTGCATTGGACGGGCGGGATGATTGCCCGTCGCATCGGCGCGGCGGTCTCGGATCAAGCGTTGTCTGGCTACGGCCAGGCGATCATGGATCGGGCGCGGAGCATCATCGAAGAGAAGTGCTACAACGGCGAGTTCTACGTGGATTCGACGTCGACCAACAACCCCGACGCTTCGTTGTTGATGATGGTCAACCTCGGTTATCTCGACCCGCGCTCGGAACGCGCTCAGCGGCACGTGCGCGGCTTGGCGCGGGAGTTGGGTCAAACCAAAGGGCTCGTTCAGCGCTATCGGCACAACGACGACTTCGGGCAAAGTACGAGTACGTTCACCGTTTGCGGATTCTGGTACGCCGAGGCGCTCGCGCGCCTCGGTTTCCTCGATGAGGCCGAGCACGCCTGCCAGGAGCTGATCAGCCACGCCAACCACGTGGGTCTCTTCAGTGAAGACATCGACCCACAAACCGGGGAGCAGCTGGGTAACTTCCCGCAGACGTACTCCCACGTCGGTCTGATCAACGCCGCGTTTGCGATTAGTCCATTCCCCGAAGGGCTCGCCGAACACTGAAAGCAGCCTTCTCGGCCGTGTCGATGGGGTGTCGTCGTTCCTCGGAACGCGCTCGGAGCAGTTGGCGACACGTAGCCCGTCGGTTCCGAGGTGGCTCGATCACCCACACTCGCTCACGTCGACACAAGCCGCACGACGCTGTGTCGGCGAGTTCGTGTGGAGCGCGTGACACGACTTTCTCGACGGCTGCGGCTTCTGCTGGTAGGCATTGGTTCGGCCGTCCATGGCAGATGCACAGCGCTACCAGATCCAACAACTACTTGCCGCCGGGGGCATGGCCGAAGTGTACGTCGGCGAGAGCGCCGGTATCGAGGGCTTCCGCAAGAAGGTGGCGATCAAGCGCGTGCTGCCGAAGCTCTCGGCGAACCAGGAATTCATCAACATGTTCCTGGACGAGGCGCGGCTGTGCGCCTATCTGAACCATTCCAAGTGCGTTCAGGTGTTCGACATCGGCCAAGGCGCGGGCTCGCACTTCATCGTGATGGAGTACGTCGACGGCGCGGATCTCAAAGGCGTGCTCGACCACTTGAGCCAGCAGAATCAGGTGATGTCCGTCGAGGTCGCGTGTCTCATCGCCATGCAGATTTGCGAGGGCCTCGCCTACGCCCACGAGGCCCGTGATCACCACGGCAACCCGCTGAGGATCGTCCATCGCGACATCTCACCGCACAACGTGCTGATGACGAACTTCGGCGAAGTGAAACTCGTGGACTTCGGTCTGGCCAAGGCCAGCTCGCACTTGGCCGAAGAAGACGAGGACATCGTCAAGGGCAAGTTCGGATACCTCGCGCCGGAGATCACGCTGCGCAAGGGCGTCGATCACCGCGCCGACATCTTCGCCGTCGGTATTCTGATCTACGAGATGCTGGCCGGGCGCCGCCTGTTTCTCGGCGAGACGGATCTGGAGACGTTCAAGCAAGTTCAAGCGGCACGCGTGCCAGATCTGCGACAGGTCCGCGGTGACGTCGACGACGCGGTGATGGCCGTGATGCTCAAGGCCCTGGCGCGCGATCGCGAGCAACGGTATCAGAACGCGGACGACTTGGCGCGCGATCTGGCGGCAGTGCTGTTCTCGCGCGGGCGTTCGGTGACCTACGTGGACATCGCCGGGATCGTGCGAGAGACGGCCGCAGCCAAGAAGGCGGAAGCCGCGCGGCGTCCGACCAAGAACGCCGAGGTCGTGATTGGTGAACTGATCCTCGACACCTTGCACGCCTTCTCCGGCGATGAAGAGCACGATTCACAGCCCATGATGTTGATGGGCCACGCCCCGGCCCACTCGCCCTTGTCGCTGCGTGGCAGCGGCGCCTCCTATGAAGATCCCTCGGCGTGGGGGCTCGGCGACGAATTCGGAGATTTGTTCGAAGAGCCTCAGACGCCCCGTCCCCCCTCGCTCGCCCCCGCCGCGCCGACGCGGGCCAGCGTTCCGTCGCGGCGTCCGCCGCCCACGCCGGCCCGCGACCGCACGGCCAGCAAGCACACGTCCAAACACCCTCCAGGCGACAGCACCAGCGGCCCGTGGTGGCGCCGTTGGTTCGATTGAGGTCGGCGAGGTCGGCGAGCGGAGCCGTGTTCGCGGGTGCGGCATGCGCCACCCCGGAGGGGTGAAGTGGGGCACTCGGTGGTTTTCCGCTCCGTCTACTCGCGGATCACGACCAGGGTGCCTTGGCCGAAGTCGTCACTGACGTTCATGCCGTGCCAGCCGTCGGGCACGGCTGGGGACGTCCAGTTGAAGACGATGCGCGCGTCGATGGGGGCGAGGTTGATACAGCCGTGACTGCGGGGGATGCCGAACACGTCGTGCCAGTAGGCGCCGTGCAGCGCGTAGCCGGCGGCGAAGTACTGGATCCACGGGACGTCGCGCAGCTCGAAGTCGCCGGAGCCGCGGCGCATGGTTACTCCGTATTCGGGGTGGCGTCCCTTCTTGATGTTCAGCAGACGCCGCTTGTCCTGATCGCTGAGCGCGGTGCCGGCCTTTTCCGCGGCGAGCAGGCGCGCGACGGTCGCTTTGGCTTCGGCGCCCAGATGCACACGGCTGCCGCCGCGACTGCCGCCGCTGACCGACGAGTTCTCTTCGGAGTCCATCGCCGCGGCGATGTGTTTGCTTTGCAGGCGGAAGGTGCCGCGTGGTGTGGCCAAGCTGGTCTCGGGATCACCGAGTCGGTCGCGGCCGGTCGATACCAGCGTGGCGTACTTCGCGTTGCGACCTTCGTACAGCACGAGCGTCTGCTGCACTAACGAGACGTCGATCCAACGTTCACCCTGATCGGCTTCTGCGGGCCATTGTTGCGGCGGTGCGACCATGCCCACCTGATCGGCGCGCAGCCAGCGTTTGCGATCGCGGGCCATCTGATAGAAACGCTTGCCAGCCTTGAAGCGCGCTTTGCCCGACAGCGGCACGACCGCTCGGCGCGGCACGTCCACGTCTTCACTCGCCTCGTCCCTACCCTTGAGCAGCTTCCAGGTCTTGACGCCACGCTGATTGACGAAGGCGAACGGCAATTGCACGCTGCCGCCGATCTCCACGCCGTGAAACGGCGAGCCGGTGTCGGGCTTGACCTTGGTCGCCGGGATCAGCCGCATGTCGACCGTGACGGCGAAGCGACGGCGGATGTCTTCGCTTTCGGTCATGAACGCGTCGATGAAGCTCAGCCCGGTCTTGCGCCGCACGCGGTCGGCAAACACCGCGTACTCGGGAACTTCGAAACCCGACACGTTGGGTATCTTGCGGCTCCCGTCGAGCCAGAACGGGATCTGTCCTTCGGGTGAACTGCCGCCGAGCAACTCGGTGATGCTCATCTGGGTGCTGAGCCGTTGCTCGTGGGGGCGCCGCAGACCGAGCCGCGCGTAGCCATCGTCGGCGAGTGGGACGTCGTTGGCACCGAGCGATACTCGCTGCACTTCGGCGCGGTTGTCCGCGTACCACTGCAGGTGCTCTTCCAGTTTGAATTCGCTCTTGAGCTGTTCGGCCTTGGTCGGCACGCGCAGGTACTGCGGCGCCGTGGCGCGCACGAAGCCGTACGAGTACGGCAGCGGCTTGAGTAGGTTCGGCCGCACCTGGCTGGCGCGCACCAACGGGTCGCTCATGTCGATCGTCGCCTGCTCGGTGCAGACGTAGCCGGTAGGCTGAATCCGGTACCACTTGCCTTTGCAGCCGCTACCGGGCGTCGGGTTGGCCTCGCGGCGAACCACCGCCCCCAACCTCAGGTAGCCCAGGCGTCGCGAGATGGTGTGAGGCTTGTGGTAGACGGTCGTGGCGATTGCGGTCGCTGCCAGCCGCGGCAGGCCGTCGCTGAGCAGTACGTCGAGTTGCTGGTGGGCGCCGTCGGGAATGGCCCGCAGGTCACTGTGATCAGCCAATCCGCCGTGATCAGCACTGAGCGCTTTGGGCTCCGAAGGTTCGTCGCGCAGGATGACCTCGTCGTCGCCCAGCTCCTCGTCCTCGCGGTCGTCCGGCTCTTTTCCGTCCGCCGTGTCACCCAGGCCCTCGGAGTCGCCAGAGCTGCTGCCAGCGTTGCGCGCTTCTCGTTCCGGTTTGGCTTGCTCGGTTTCGGCGGGGTCGTCGCCCTGCCCCTCGTCGGCGTCTTCGCGGGCGAAGCCCGGATCCTGCGGTGCGACGCTGCGACCCGATCGCTCGGCGCCCGCGTCGAAGCCCGTGAACACCAGGGTCGGCACCGGCGCGGCCACCTCCTGCTCGGAGCAGGCGGCGATCGCCAACAGCGCGATCCAAGCAGCGGCGCGGCGCGCGTGGGATCCGCGCCGGATGCCGGCGGCGGTTCGTTTTTGGAGCGAGGGGGCGTCGTGCATGAGGCGCGGTTGAAGGGCGGCGCAGGGCTCGTCGAGGGGCGCAGGCGACTATCCAGTCGACCCGCCCGCTGCAGCGCCGCGCGGTGCCCGCGGTTGACAAGCGGGGGCCAGGGAGCCGAGGCTAGCCCCATGAAGCTCACTGTCAATGGCGATCCGTACGAGCTGCAGGCCCCGCTGACGGTCAGCGGTTTGATCGCCGCGCTGGGACTCGATCAAGGGCCGGTCGCCGTCGAATGCAACCGGGAGATCGTGCCGCGTGCTCGCCACGGGCAGCACGAACTCGCCGACGGGGACGAGGTCGAAATCGTTCACTTCGTTGGCGGTGGCTGACCCGGGCATCACACCGAGTGGCGCGGCTAGCCCTGATCCCGACGGTGCTCGGCCGCCAAATCCAGGTAGCGTAAGATGCCACCCTCGGCCCAACGCTTCTCGTCGTCGCTGACGGGGCGAATGGCTTTGGCAGGAGTGCCGCGAGCCAACATGCCCGCGGCGATGCGCGCTCCGGGCGGGACCACGCTGCCTGCGGCGATCCACGCGCCCGCTTCGACCACGGCGTTGTCCATGACGATGGCCCCCATCCCGATCAGTGCGTGATCTTCAATCACCGCGCCGTGGATCACGGCATTGTGCCCCACGATCACGTCACAGCCGATGATCGCGTCCGAGACCTGGTGGGTCATGTGCACGGTGGCATTGTCCTGAATGTTGCTGCGCGCGCCGATGCGGATCTTACCGACGTCGCCCCGCAGCGCCGCGCCGTACCACACGCTCACCTGCTCTTGCAGGACGACGTCACCGATGACTACCCCAGTATCGGCGACGAACACGCCTTGGCCGAGGGTCGGCGACGTCCCTTTGAAGGCGCGGAGGATCGCCATGGTTCGATCGGTTTCAGCTCGCCGCTTGACGGCGATGCGCGGCTTGCAGGGTGTTGTCCATCAGCATCGCGATGGTCATCGGGCCGACGCCGCCGGGCACCGGCGTGATCACGCCAGCGACGGGTTCGGCGCTGGCGAAATCGACGTCGCCGCACAGCTTGCCGTTATCGTCGCGATTCATGCCCACGTCGATCACCGCGGCGCCCGGCTTGATCCAGTCGCCCTTGATCATCTTGGCGCGCCCGACCGCGGCGATCAGGATGTCTGCCTGACGGCACAAGCCCGGCAGGTCTTCCGTGCGCGAGTGCGCAATGGTGACCGTGGCGTGGGCTGCGAGCAGTAGCGCGGCGATGGGCTTGCCGACGATGTTGCTGCGCCCGATCACGACTGCACGCTTGCCCGCGATCTGGACGCCCGCTTCCTGCAGTAGCCGCATGCAGCCCTTGGGAGTGCAGGGCACCAGGCCCGGCTGCCCCGTCCACAGTGCGCCGACGCTGATGGCGTGGAAACCATCGACGTCTTTGGCCGGATCGATGAGCTCCAAGATCGGCTTTTCGTCGATACCGGCGGGTAACGGCAGCTGAACCAGGATGCCGTCGACGGCCGGGTCGGCGTTGAGCTGGGCGACCCGCGCCTCGAGCTCGGCCTGCGTGATGGTCGCCGGCAGCCGCTGCACGTTGCCGGCAAAGCCCGCTTGCTCAGCCGCCTTCTCCTTGCTGCGCACGTACACCGCCGAGGCCGGGTCGTCGCCGGCAAGCAGCACGTGCAAGCCCGGCGGGCGCCCGTATTGCTGGGTGAACTCTGCAGCCCGCTGGGCCACTTCCTGTCGCACCTTGGCAGCGACTGCCTTGCCGTCGATGATTTGAGCCACGGCCGGGTGCTAGCAAAAAAAACGCGGGTGCACACGCCGTCCGTGGCACTCGTGCGACGAAGCGTTGCTCGAGTTCAGCCGAGGCGCTTTTCGTACCAGTGAACGTCCCAGTATCGGCCGAGTTTGAAGCCGACCTCGTGGTAGGTCGCGGCGAGCTGAAACCCGAATCGTTCGTGGAGCGTGACCGAGGCGGTGTTGGGCTGCGTGATCCCGGCGTATGCCCGATGCACCGGCTCGTCTGCCAGGGCCGCGAACAGGCGTTCGTACAGCGCGCGGCCGATGCCGCGCCGAACCGCGTCGCGGGCGACGTACACCGAGCACTCCACGGACGAATCGTAGGCGGCTTTGGCGTGCCAGCGCGTGCTGCAAGCGTAACCCAGGACGGCGCTGTGGGCCGGCGCCGAGCCCGTCACGGCGACGAACAGGCGGTGCGGGCCGCTGGCTCGAAACTGCTCGAACCACGGCGTGCGCGTCTCGACGCTGTACGGCTCGATGTCGAAGGTGATCGGCGTCGCCGCGATGTAGTGGTTGTACAGCGCGACGATGCCGCTCAGATCGGACGGCAGTGCCTCGCGCACGACGAGTACTGGGTCAGTCATTCTTCGGTCCTGCTCTGGCGCGAGGCTCGCGAGATTGCTTCGCTTCGGGTAACCCGGTGATTCACAGCTGCCAGCGCTGCAGGGTAATGCTGTCTTGGGCCAAGTGGAGCTTCATCGTCTGGGTCTCGCCACCCAGCCGAGCGCGCACGTCCACTTCCGTGCCCGGCGGTGGGCTGGCGGGCACGTTGACGAGCACCGCCGAGCCGCGCTCGGCGGTCTGTGTCTCGGCATCGCTGTACAACAGGCCGATGTCGTAGCCGACGATGCCGTCGTTGACGGACAGGCTCGCACCGCTGCGCGGCTGTCCCCCCGAATCGACGATGGTGATCAGGGCGTGACCGCGCTCGGCGTCGAGCAACGGCGCCGCGGTCAACGAGTCGGCGATGTCCTGGATCACGTTGCGCTCGACGGCGATCACCACCGTCTGTCCCTGCTGCACCCACTGAATGGTGTCCATCAGGCTCGGATCGCCCGTGGTTTGGTGCACGGCGACGCGCACGGGCCAGCCGCTGATCTCGAGCTCGAACAGCTCACCGGCGCCGAAGCTCGTCTCCGACTCGGTGCCGTCGGGGCTGACGGCCTGCAGGCGCACACGCATGTCGTCCAGCTCGAGCAGCGTCTGGAGATCCACGCTGGTCGCCACCTCGACGGTACCGCGCAGGTACAGTTTGCCTCCGCCGTCCGGCTCCTCGTCGGAGCCCGGCGCGCCACCCGCGTTGGTGCCGGGCGTGCCTCCGGGGCTGGGCTCGTTGGAGCCACTGACCCCGCCGCTGATCGGCACCCGTGTTGGCCCGTCGGTGTCGCAGGTCCGCTGCTCGCATTCGTCCACGGCGGGCGGAAACCGCTCCTCCGGCTCCTTTTGGCAAGACGGCAGTGACGCGAGCGACAGGGCGATGAGGATGACAGAGCGGCGCACCGAGTGACGATTGTAGGAGCCACCCGGGCGATTGGCGAAATTGTTGTTCCAGACCACCGTTCGGCTGTGGGCATTCCCACGCAGCCATGGCCGGCAACCGTGTCGAATCGGTGGCGGAGCTTTTTGGTTAGCATCCGGGGGCGCAAGCGTTACGGTTCGTCTGCGGTGGACCTGATCTTGTCGAGCGGATACTTGGCTTTTGCTCGCCATCTCGGGGCGTTGCAGGCCCTTGCCGAGCGCGGGATCCGAGTCGATGCGGTGGTCGGCACCAGCTCGGGGGCGATCGTGGCCGCGTTGATGTGCGCGGGGATTGCGCCGCTCGATGCTGCAGCGCTTCTGGGCAGGCATCCGCCCGTGACGTCACTGGCTCCGAGCGTGCGCCCGTGGCGGGGGCTGCTCACCACCCAGCGGGTTGCCGACGTGCTGCGCGAGCACTTGCCCGATCGGTTCGAGCACCTGCAGCTGCCGCTGGCCGTGGGCGTTTCGGATCTCGATGGGCATCATCGGCTGCTGCGTTCCGGGCCGCTGCTGCCGGCGTTGATGGCGTCCATCGCCATCGGTGGCCTGTTCGAACCGGTCTACGTCGCCGGGCGTCTGCACCGAGACGGAGGGCACGTCGACCGCCTCGGGTACTGGGGCTGGCGCGCGTGGCGTCCCGGGCGCACGGCCATCGTCCACGAAGTGCAGCGCACGCGCGGCGCCGAGACGCCCTTGCCGACGCGCGACGCGATCGTGGTGCGCTCGCTGCCCTCGACGGGCAGCTTCTTCAGCGCCGCCGGCTTTGCCGACGAGATGCGCCACTCGCGCCAGAGCGTCGAGCGCCAACTGTCGCTGCTGATGCGCCCGCGTTCGGTCCGCTCCGAACCCCGCAGTGCTTGACGTCGCGCTGCGTCGCGCTGCTTGACCGCTCACGTCGCAGCCGCGGTCGCGCTGCTCTCTGGCAGGCGCCGTCGGGCGCGCTCGGACCACAGCCGGTGCAGCACCAACGCGCCGAGCATGCCCGCCACGGCGATCCACTGCGAGGTGCTGAGCATCCAGCCGCCGCGGTCGTCGCTGCGCAGAAACTCGATCACGAAGCGCGCCAGGCCGTAGCTGCCCAAGAAAAACACGAACACCTGCCCGTCGTAGCGCTTGCGCGCGTGCAGGTAGAGAATACCCACGGCGGCGATGGCAAAGTCCGCACCCGACTCGTAAATCTGCGTCGGGTGAACGGGCAACGACGGCAAGAGGTGATTGGTGAGCAGGCCCTCGCGCGCTTGCCAGTCGCTGGCCGGGCTCCCCGACGGAAACGACAGCGCCCACGGCAAGTGGTCGTCGACGACGCCGAAGCAGCAGCCCGCGAGCAAACAGCCGAGCCTCCCGAAACCCATGCCGATCGGCACCATCATGCCGCCCATGTCACAGGCTTTGACGAATGGAAAGCGGTCGCGGCGAAACAGCCACCACGCGCCCAGGGTCGCGCCGATGAGCCCGCCGTAGAAGGTGAACCCCCCAGACCAAAACTGCGCCCAGGCCCAGCAGTTCTGCTCGATGGGGTGACACACTCCGGCGGCGGCGTCCCACTTGCCGGCGTAGCTCTCGCTCAGGCACTCGGCTTGGGTGATGTGCCAATCGACCAGCGATGGATCGGTGCACATGTGCACGTAATCCATCAAGTGCCCGTCGGCCAGGACGTGCAAGATGCGCGCGCCGGCAAAGCCGGCGATCAGCGCCATCAGCCCCAGATCGACGATCACGTCGGGGTTTTGCCCGACGCGCTTGGCCCACAACGCTCCCATGGTGGTGGCGAACACGAACCCCACCAGGATCATGACGAAGTAACTGGGAAACGGTGTATCGAGCAGAGTGAACAGGTGCCCGTGCATGCCCTACCTCGTGGTGCTCGCTGTACTCGCTGACGGTCGCGCCTGGTTCACGGGTTCAGCCGGCGCTGGCGCGGGCGTCGTTGGCGCCGCTGCCGTTTGCGCTGCCGCCGCTTGCCCCGCCGTCGTTTTGGCCGTCGTTTCGTCCGCCAGTGGGCGGCGGTCCCGACGACTGGTTCGTCTCGCTCGTCGCGTCGTGGCGCTTTTGGTGAAAGAACATGTCGAGCGCCATCAAGCCGATGCCGACGCAAATCCCCATGTCGGCGACGTTGAACGTCGGCCAGTGCCGGGTGACGTGCCAGCCGTCGTTGACCTTGACGATGAGCTCGTTCATCCACTGCACCCAGGTCGCCTGGTAGTCGATGAAATCGACCACCTTGCCGCGCGTCAAACGATCGGCGAGGTTGCCCAGAGCGCCGCCGAGGACCAGTGGCAGCCCCCAACGCAGCGCGGTCTGCCCCGGTTGTAGCTTGCGGTACAACGAGACGATGAACGCCACCGCGCCGAAACTCACCACCAAGAAGAACGGCGCGCGCCACACGTCGTTCTCATCGGCGAACATGCCGAACGCGCCGCCCTTGTTGTACGCGAGGTGGAACGCGAGCACGTCCTCGATGAGCACGATGGCGGGCTCGCCCGGGGGCCGGTCGCTCAGTGTCGACTCGGCCCACCACTTGGTGAGCAGATCCGTGACCAGGATCGAGCCCGAAAGCAGCGCCAAGAACAGGTAACTGACCTTGCCCGTACTGGATTGCGCTGGGTTTTGGGGAGTACTTCCCGTGGCACCATCAGTCGTCGCATCATCGGGTGCGGCCGTCGTGGTCGATTCGGAGTTTGGCTCGGGGCGTGTCGAGTCAGCGGGTTCGGTCATGGGTCGTGGGTACCTACGACAGATGGCGCGGCCTGGCCAGTGTGGCGCGCCGGATACGAGCCGGACGCGGCGCGGCGCGGGGGCCCGCCGAACCCCGCGCCGCGCCGACCGGGGGTCGACCTGCCCGAGGCCGCTCCCGCCCGAAGTCGACCCGCGGTCGGTCCCGCGAGGGTCGAACCTCCTGGCAAGTCGGCTCTGGGTCGGTGACGGAGGGGGTCGAACTCCCTGCCGCGTCGGCTCTGGGTCGGTGAACGAGGGGGTCGAACCCCCTGCCGGGTCGACTCTGGGTCGGTGAACGAGGGGGTCGAACCCCAGCCGAGTCGACTCTGGGTCGGTGAACGAGGGGGTCGAACCCCAGCCGAGTCGACTCTGGGTCGGTGACGAGAGGGGTGCGGGCGGGGTGGGGATTAGGCGAGTCACTGCGATGCGCGCCGGGGCAAGAAGGCAAGGATTGTTTCTGTCCTTGCTCGAACACCAATCCCCGGAAGGACTTCGATTAGCCCCATCTTCTTCAGTGTATTGATGTCACGAGACAGCGTCTTGGCTGTCTTGTTGGCGTTACGCCGTTGCCACCTTGACGGATATCTTGGAGTCCGTCGCCGCGAGGCGGCACGTTGCCCGCGTGATCTGGCGCTCTGGGGCTGGATTGCGCCGAGGCCGCCCCGCGACGGTACGGGCCGAGACGCGGCTCTGCGTGGTGCAGCGCGTCTCGACCCTGTCCCATTCTTCCTACCAGTCCGCCCTACCCTGCCCCAGCGACGCCACACGCATTCGGCGACACGCTGGAGCGTTCACGCCGAGGCGTTCGCGCGTTGAGGTACCTCCACCCCTTCCGGAGCCGAACCGGGGAGCAAACGCCCCACCGGCTCGGTCGTGCGGCCACGTGCGGTGCCCGCTGCTCACTCGAAGCGGAGATTGTCGATGAGGCCCGCCGAGTCGACGACCGAGTCACCGACGTCGAACACGCGAATGTCGAGCGTCAGGGTCGCGGGATTGGGCGAGCCGGCAAAGGCCGACACGTCGATCGCGACGGTCTGAAAGCCGGTCATGTGCGAGTACCCAGTGCCCGGGGGCGGCGTGACGAAGCTGGACGATCGCATCGACGCCACGAGGGTTTGCAGGCCGCCGTCAGGGGTTTGCAGTGTGGCAACCAGCGAGTCGTTGTACGAGGTCCCCGGAGCTTCCTGAGACAGGAAGTTGAAGTCGAAGAGCAGCTGGGTGACTCCCGGGGGCACGCTGAATGGCTCGGCCGTGATCGTGCTCGTGGTGCCGCCCACCGAGCCGCTGCCCGTCCCCAAGAAGCCCATGTATTGCCCCTCGGTGGGCGTGAGGCCGCCCAGGGCGTTGAGCACCGCGACCTGACCGGTAGCCGTGAAACCCGTGAAGTCGCCGGTTTCGAACCCGCCGTTGCCGTTCGGGAAGCCGGGGATCAGATAGATCTCGTGCACGTCGGTCGTGCCGGCGCGCACGGGCGCGAAGCTGGCGGACTTGCCCGACAGGAAGTTCCCCTCCACTTCGGCCGTGACCACGCACTGCACGGCGAGCAACGTCTTGACGCCAAACAGGCTGAACGTCCCGTCCGCGAGTGACTCGGTGGCGTTGCCGCTGCACACGACGTGGGCGTCGGGCAGAGGATCCCCTTCGGGGTCGATCACCACGCCCACGACGGTCGTCAGCGGATCGGGGATGACGTCGAGAGTGACCAGCGCGCTGTCGGCGCTGTTGCTGCCCAGGTCGACGGCCCGCGCCACGATGTCGAGCGGCCCTTCGTAGTCGTCGGGCACGGTGTAGCGCAGCTCGTACGGCGCTCCGGTGTCGGTATCCACCACCACACCGTTGACCAGCAACTGGACGCTCGCAACGAAGATGTCGTCGGTCGCGTCGACCTCGACCAACACGGACTCGCCCTGGACGTATTGCGCGGCATCGGCCGGCGCAGTGATCGACACCTGGGGTGCAATCCCTTCGTTGTCGCTGATCTGCCGGTACTGGGCGATCATCATGGCCGTGTTCCCGGTCGTTCCGAAGTCCTGAGAGACGACGAAACTCTCGGAAGTGATGAATGCATACTGCTGGTTCAGCGCGAGCCCGGTTCCGGCGTAGTCGCCCAGACTGGACAGGTTGATCACGCCTTGAAACACCGCCTGAGCCGGATCTTGAACGTTCACGTAGGCGAGCGCGTTGGGGAAGATCTGCTCCGCATAAAAGGCGAGCCTCCCGCTCAGCTCCACGTCCCGCGGGACGAACCCGCTCTCTTGCCGCACGTTGGTCGGCTGGGTCGGATCGGCGATGTCGATCACGACGTACCCCGTCGTGTAGGCCGCGACGTGCACGTACGTCCCTTCGATGACGAGATCCTTCACGTTCGCGACATCGACCGTACCCGTTTCTTGCGGCGCCGTCGGATCGCTGACATCGATGATGTGAACGCCGGTGGTCGTGCCCACCGCCGCAACGGAGCCGCGCACGTCGACGCCCTTGGCGGTGCCGATACCTCCCAACGCTCCCACGACGACGGGGGCCGTCGGGTTGCCGACGTCGACGATTTGCAGTCCGCCGTCACCGTCGGCGATGTAGACGTAGCCGCTCTGCGCCTTCAAATCTTGAGCAATGGACGGCGTGTCCACGCCTCCTATGAGCACGGGAGCGAACGGGTCGCTGATGTCGAACACGGCCAGCCCCGACGAACCGTCGGCGACGTAGGCCAGCCCGCCGCTGACCCGCACGTCGATGCTCGTCCCCGTCGTATCGATCGTGTTGACCACCGCGGGTGACGCGACGTCGGTGACGTCCACGACCACCAGGCCCGCGCTGCCCGCTGCGACGAAAGCGAAATCCCCCTGCACGTCCACGTTGTTCGCGTAACCCGGGATGTTCACCACCGACACCGGCCCCGGCACGAACGTCGTGACCGTGACGCTGACCACGCGCTGGAAGGCGCCGTTGGTGACCGTGACCTCGCAGCTGCCTGCGTTGCCCGGATAGACCCTGCCCGGATCGAGACCGAAGCTGCAGATGGACAGATCCGAGCTCGAATAGTTCGTGCCGCGGGTCGTCGACGTGAGGTCGATGGTGCCACCACCGAGCAACGTGCCCGTCACGGCGAGCTGGTGGCCGACTTGATCCCCGTCGAGCCCGTTGTTGACCAGGGTCAGGTTCATCGGTGTGACGGCCAGATCGATCAGCGCCGCCGAGTAGTTCGCGCTCGCTGCGTCGCTGGGGTCCGAGCCAACCGTCACTTCGATGAGGTCGTTCAGGCCGTCGCCGTCCGTATCGACGAGCAAGGGGTCGCTCGTGTAGCCGTCCTGCCCCGGCACCACCTCTTCGCCGTCCTCGATGCCGTCACCGTCGGTGTCGGCGAGATTCACGTCGGTGCCCGTCTGGTACTCCTGCAAAGCGCTCAGCCCGTCGCCGTCCTGATCTTCGAGTGCATCGATCGGGTCACTGGGATTGAGGCCGTTCTGGCTCTCGTACTCGTCGGGGATCCCGTCGCCGTCCAGGTCGCCACCGGAGTTGACGAGCACACGGCGCGCGGCGAGCACGCCGTCGTTGCGGGCGCTGATCAACGTCAACCCGTTGCCGACCGCCGTCACCAGGCCGTCTGCGGAGACCGTCGCCACCGCGGGATTGCTCGACGTGTAGTTGGTGCCGCTGGCCGCCGTCGTCACGTCGGCGGGCGCCGACCCCGGGTACGTCGCCGTGATCTGCAACTGTGCCGTCGCGTCGAGCGCGTCGAGCAGCAGCGTCTCGGTCGAACCGAAGCTGAGCGAAACCGGGATCGGTGTCAGATCTTGAAACACGATCTCCGGCACCGCGGTGATCCCGTTGCGGGCGACACTGAAGTACTCGCTCTGCCCGGCAACCGTCGTCCCATCCGGATTCACGCACGTCGCGCGCGCCCGAATCAGCCCCTGGTTCGACGGCACGTTGGGCAACGACCACCCCCCATCCGCCGACACCTGCACGGTGCGGTTGAGGATGTTCACCACGCAAGTGTCGGAAAGAGCGGCGTGGGCGGGGGTTGCGTCTATCCACGCGAACAGGGTGAAGGCGAACAAACCGGGCCAAAGGGCTGACAACAACTTCTTCGTCATGGGAATCACCTATTGCGCGCCCGTCGCATGGATGGCGCTCGTTACCCTTCCCCAGTGATGCTGCCGCAATCGACTTCGAGTCGACGGACATCGTAACCTCGCCAACCATACCACCCGTCAGCGCGACGAGTGGCTTCCAGCTTCTCGAAGTTGGAGAACACGT
>QJWJ01000239.1 GCA_003235365.1 Deltaproteobacteria bacterium | reverse complement strand
GGCCGTCGGGGCGCTTGCTCGCCTGGGTTCACGGAGGGAGTACGCGGGGTTAATCCAGATACTCTTGTCGGCAACCATCCCGAACTGCCAGCCAGACCAAGCCGGTTTCGCGGGCGAAGTCGGGATACTTCGAGAGTGAGGCGATGGCGTCTCGCCGCGGCGGTGGACCTCACCGCCAGTCGCGAGACGGATACGTCATGAAACGCCTGGGAAGGCTCGGAAGCAGACGGCACTGCGATCACTACGAGCGCTGCTGCCGCCCCCGCAGCGTCGACAGCGGGGGATCTCGTCGGATCGCGCAGTTCCATGCGGGCTGACCGGGCCGGCCCAGCGGGACCACGCGTCGAGGGCTGGCCCTTCTGCGAACAGCCGACATCGAAAGTCACTCGCGCAGCCCCCACTGCCAGGGGTCGAGCACCGGAGCGGCCGGGCCAAACGGAACTGAGACACTGAGACGGGGGGCGGCGCAACTGGACGAGCGCGGAGCAGCTACGACATCTGCACTTCGGTGTGTGGGCAAACCGGGATCTGCCAGAGCGTCTGTGCCGAGATCTGTCTTCGTCCACGGAGCCCCATGGCCCGCCAACTCCGAACGTCGATACCTGTGCATTGGTGTGTTCGCAGGCTGGTGTCGGCGAATCCGCTGCGCTCCGCAATGCAGCTTGGTCGGGCCGAGCCCCGTCGCGGCTTGGCCGCGAGAACAACGTCAAAAACTTCACCGAACGGCGTCGACGACTCTACAAGCACCACACTCGAAGGGGGGCCCGTCGATCCGACAACTCGAGTCAGGTCCGTATTGTACGTCCAAGACTCGCGCGTACGGTCCATCCGTAGAGAACGGGAAAGCAGAAGGGCACGCGTGACCGTCTACGTACGATTCATCTTCGAGGCACAGCAGATGTCTCCCCGCACGATTCGCAAGTGGTTGGAGCGGGCGAATTCGCTGCCACGAGGGTGGTCACCGGTCGTGGATGGGCCCCTGCAGCTATTCTTGGACGCCTACGACCACACCTACGGTTTCCTGCAGTGCCGGGAGTTCCTCGAGCACTTTCTGCACTTCTGCATTCGCGCGATCTGGCGTCCCCGAAATGACTGGGACGAGGGCTTGCGCGCTATCAAACGCCACTGGAACTACGTGCGCGCCTTGATGGACCACAGAGTCGACTTCACTGGGGAGCCGCGCAACGACGACCGCTACTTGCACCCTCGGGACCTAGCGACACTCAACGCGGGGTCGAAGGGGTTACTCTTGGAACATGTCTCGATGGCCGAGATGTTCGACGTATATGACGTCGTCATAGTCGGCGAGACTCACAAGCTGCACACGGCATCGAAGTACCTACACCTGTGTCACGCGCTCTACGAGAGCCGCTGCGAGAGCGGCGGGGACCGCTATGAGATTCGCATCTTGCTCGACGGGCTGGCACAGCGAGACAATCACGCACCGCTGTCACCGCTCAAGGTCTCAGGCAACTTCCCGGTGATCGCCAACTTCGCCCACCAGAAATTTCACAACCCCAAGATTGGCTGGAAGCTATGTGAGAAATACGGCTTCTTCGGCTTGGAACCAAACGAAACCGAGATGTTCACGCGATGCGAAGGCATTCTCGAGTTGGACTCGGGCAACGGAAAGGCGGCAGCGGAGTGGTTCTACGAGAAGTTGGCAAGTGACGCCGAGTTTGCCCGAGTCGCAAAGCAAATCGACGGCATGTACGACGACTTGATGCGCGACGCCCTGAGTTACACCACCATCAAATCACTCAGCCGGGAGATGAAACTGCGTATCAAGGCAGCGGCGAGCCACATCGAGTTCGCCGAGCGCTCTACCATTCGCATGGACGCAAACATTGCCTGGGGGCAAGCGATTCAGGCCCTGTTTTCCATACCGGCCAAGAGTGGGCTTCCCGTGAAAGTTCTGGTGTTGTGCGGCACGAATCACACGTTGTGCCGGTCCCAGTTTGCCATCCCGGTCCAGGGGGCCATCCCCGGAGAGCTACGCGTTCAGACCTTGGTTTTCGCCGACGACGGGGCGACGACGATGCAGTACCGGAAGTTGGATGACAGTGAGAACTACGTGTTTACTATCCCCCATACGCTGATCGACGATCTCATGCCGAGCTTTGGACTGTGACACAGAGTTTGGATCTTCAATCGGCCGATGTTCGACACGCTAGAGCGGCAGTGCGGCCGAGTCGGGTGCGGCGCGTCCTGCTGAATGGGCGAGCAGGCCTGGGGCTCGAGGGAGAATAACGTGCTCGAAGTCGTCGCTTGGGAGGCAGAAACCCGCTACGAGCACTCGATCCACGAGATGGCGATGGGACCGTTTGGACGCATCGCCATGCTGGCCAAGCTGATGAACCCCATGCCGAGCCAGCCCTTCCTTCTAGCGGCTCCGGAGTTCCTTTTTCGCGACACCAAGACGTTCTTTCAATCGAACCTGGCACGAACACAGATCCTGCTGAGGCTTCAGGAGCTGAGCGCTCGGTTCCCCCACGTGCTGATGATGCCCGGCACCATCCCCTGGGTCGAAGAGGTCGACAGCAGCGTTTGCGAGGCGCGGTACAAGGCGTACCAAGCGAGCCAGCGGAACGCGCGTCACGCGTCAAAGGCAGCGGAGCTTCAGCACGGTTTGCTGCTCGCGCATGTGGGCAAAGAGCTGCTTCGGCTACAATCCCACGCGCGCGTATTGCTCGCACGCAACACACTCTACTGCCTCAAGGCGGGCAACGTCGTACACACCTACCACAAGCGGTTCGAAGCGATCGACCTCGAGCTGCCGACGTCGGCCGTGGACATGTTGCCAAAGGCAGTCTTCTTCCCCCCCCAGGATAACTCGCCCTACTTCGTCGACGACAGCGACGGGATTACGTACGGCGTGGAGATCTGTGCGGACCACGAGTATGCCGGTTTGCGGCTTGCCTTGGGGCGCGGGCGCGTCGACGTCCACGTAATCGTATCAGACCAAGTCTACCCGATCAGGGAGCACACGTGTGCCGACTATCTCGTCCACGCCGGGCGCGTGATCGCAGGAGTGTACCGCGAGGAGGATCTGCCCTGCGTCGACAACGACGATCTTCGGGACGTCGTCGAAATCTTGGAATCCAAGTCGCATGCGACACGAATCAAGAAGGCGGGAGTACTGCACATCGACCGCTTGCCGCTCTGAGCACGTGAACCCCCCAGGCCTCCCCCCACCCAGCTGTCGCTGGGCGGGATCGGATCGTTTGGACCACCGCAGCCACAACACGTGCAGAGGCCAGGATTTGCCGGCGTGGCTCATGCAAACCTTCTGGCGGCGGTACTGGAAGCAGGCTCACCCGCAACGCCAACCGCGCGAGCAACGACGACACCGATGTGAAGTCCTTCACACGTGACTCGCCGCGTGTGGGAGACGCAACGAGCTCACCTGGACGATAGCGATCCAAAGGCAACACTATGGAAACCGGAAGCCGGCGTCACCGTTTACAATGCAGAGGCGACTCCATGCTGCTCTCGCAGTGCGCTCGACTCTCACCGTTCCGAGGACCTCACCCATGAAGAAGATTGCCATCTGCTGCGCAACGAGCGCACTCGGAGCAACGTTGGCTCATCACGAAACGGCCCAAGCCTTCTCCGTCGAGAATCACGTCGAGTTGACGACGGCGGCGGTCGCCCAGGTGGTCGCCTGCGTCAGCGGGTACCCGGGCCGCTGGGATCACCTGCGCGGTGTCGAACTGCCGGGGAGAGCCGAGCTGCTCTCGACCTGTAACACCAAGCAGGACGACCTCCGGCGCAAGGTGATGATGTGGCACTTTCCCCAGCGCGGGCAGCCGATACCCGGATCCCCCTGGCAAGCGCCGTTCACCGCTGGCGCCACTTCCTTCGACCAGTATTTCCACGACGTGGCAACGACGCTTCGCACCGACGTGCAAGCCGTCGAGATCTATCCGGCCGTCGGGACCTTGCTGCACTATCTGCAAGACGCGGCCGTGCCGGCACACGCCGTTCCCATCTTTCATCCCAGCGCTCGGTGGGGCGGTGACAACTTCGATGGCTACCCGGTGGCCCCCTTTCAGCCGGCCAATGATCTGGCGACGTGCGAGCGACTGCTGGACGGAGGTGCACAGCTGGCTTCACTTCAGACGCTGCTCGACAGCACCATCGATGGTACGCTGGAGGCGATTCAGAGGCCGATCGCCACGAGCGAGGTCGCGTTCACCGGCCGAGCCTCAGCGCTCTCGAAGGTGCCACGTGACTGGACCCTCTTCTGGGACCTGCGGCGCGAAGCTGATGGGTTTGCCAACTACGGTTGCGTTGGAGACCGCTTCGGGAAAGGCGGCCTGCGCTGCCGACAACCGGGCCGGAACCCCAAGGTGGAGATCTCCCCCAAGGCGTACTCGGACTTCGCCGCGGATCGGCACCGCGCCGCCGTCCATGCATCCGTCCAAGCCATCGCGTTTTCGCTGCGTTCAAAACCGGGCGAAGGGACTCTGCAGACCACGGCCAAGTGTCCCGTCCCCCACTCGACCACGCCGGGCCAGCTCTCCGTCGCGTACGTGGACGTCGCAATCTCTCCGGCTGCGCAGGGGCCCGCACCTGCCGTCGTGCCGATTCCGCCTCAGCCCCCGCTGCCGCCCGACGACGACCCACCGGACGCCGATGAACGGGCGTCCCTGGAGGCGGAGCGGTCGCGGGAGCAGGCCCAAGCAAAGGTGCTCCGAGCCCTGGGTCCCGCTGCCGGTGCCGCTCCGTCGAGCAAGAGGTCGAGCAAGAGCGAGAGTCAGACCGGTGGGGAAACGGAAACTGAAGACGCGTACACCGCCGGGCTGCAGCAGCTTCGCGGGGACTACCACGAGGCGCGGGAGCTGTTCGGCTCCGATCACGTGTCCCTCTTCCCCATGTTCTACGCGGGCAAGCGCTGCGACGACGGGAGCAACCGATGGCTTGGAAGCAACGCTTGTGATACTCAAAGCCAGAGCGGCGTGGCGGGCGTGATCTTTCTGCCGCTCTGGGGTGTCGGAGGCGGGCATGGCTCCGACTGGTGGCCCATCCTGGACACGGAAGACGAGGCGGCGGCGTTTCTGCGCTTCGAGCAACGCGCGGCGAAGCTGACCGACGCGATGGCAAAGCTCGGTGCGGTACCCGAATCGCCAGTGACGGAAACGCACTATCAGCTTCTCGCCGGAGTATTCGAGGACGTACTGAAGCGCGATATCGATGACGAGGGGGCAAGCGCGAGTCGGAGTCAGGAGCTGCTGGATTGTCTGGCTGAGCTGAGCGCCTCCGGTGCCGATGCGGCCGAGAAGATTCAGAGCCTGAACGACCTGTGGCGAGAGTACACGTTGCTAGCGGGAGCCAGTGACTACAAGCGGCGGCACAACTTCCTGCTGGGTCCCAGCTACGCCGTTCCACTCACCGAGGAGATCACGCGCGTCTACCTGTTGGGTTTGACGGCGGAGGTTGGCGGCTCTCACTGGGGCGTTTCCGCAAACGTCGGGCTCCGCTATCAATACGACGCGGGGGCCCCAATCAAGGACGCACAGGGCTGGTTCGTAGGCCTCGGCCTCTCGGGCGAGCTGACGGATGACCTGCTGAATGTGATCAGCGGTGCTAGCTCCGCTGGCGCCAAGTTGCGAGGAGCGAGCAATGGTCAGTGACGATACGCGGGACTCGAGTCCCGCCCCGATGAAGCGTCGCCAGTGGCTGCTGGGCAGCGCGGCGGCATTGGGCAGCACGCTTTCGCCCGCTTGCAGCAAGCCGCCCAAGTCCCCGCAGAGTCTCGTCTGCACGACTACTCCCAACACCACCGCCGCCAATTGGGGGCGGTCGTTCGCAGCGGAGTTTCGGGCGGACGCACACTGCCACTCCTTCAACGCGCTCGACTTGCCCATCGACGGCTTCCTGCGCAGCTTGGCGCACGGCGAGGGCGTGCCCGGTTTTGCGGATAGAACAGTCCGACGGGCGACGACCCCGTTGCACGCAAAACTCGTCGAAGCGGCGTGCGCAGCAGAGAGCGGGACGAGCCAGCCAGTGGCCACTGCTCTCATTTCAGCCGTCAGCCACGTCTTGAAAACCAAGGGCGTCGAGCTCGGCGCCGACGGCGTGGCTCGCTTGTCTCGGGTTGCCGCTTCGTCGAGGCGTAGCGTTCTTGCCGAGCTCGCGAAGAGCTTCCCCGAGGTATCCCTGTTCATGCCTGCTCTGGTGGACTACGCGTTCTGGGAGCAGCGCGGCCGCAGACGGCCCGTCTACCCCACTGCAACGACGCTGCCAGACCAGGTCGCGATCCACGGCGCGCTCTACGCGGAGGCCAATCGCGGTCAGCTGGACGCGCAGACTGGCCGCGCCAACGCGTTCTCCGTCCACGGCTATGTGCCCTTCAATCCCCTGCGACAGATCGCCGATCTGGCCGAAGGGCAGCCCGCCGAAGCGCAGGCCATCGGCATCGTGAAACAAGCCGTCGGAGTGACCGCGCCAGGCAAGGGCTTCGCAGGCGTGAAGCTGTACCCCGCCTCTGGCTTCCTCCCCCTGGGGAATGCGCGGCTGGACGAGTTTGGTGGCCGGTTGGGCACCGCACTGGACGACGCGCTGCTCACCCTCTACGGCCTGTGTGAATCGGAAGACATCCCCATCATGGCTCACGCCGCAGAGAGCAACGGCTTCGGCCCAGACTACGCGTGGCGGGGCGCGCCGTGGGCGTGGCGCGAGGTGCTCAGCCGCTTTCCCAAGCTGCGCCTCAACCTCGGGCACTACGGGCACATGCGCGGTTTGGACCGCACCTGTGTGTTGTCCTGCCTGGCATGGGCGGAAATGATTGCAGCGGAGCTGATGGTGCCGGACTACCCCAACGTCTATGCCGACCTCAGCTATTCAGTACTGATCGAGGCCACGAGCACGACCAAAGATCCGACTGGGCTCGAGGCGCGCCAGACGGAGTACGTGACAAAGCTGAAAGACATCTTCGCTCGCCACCCGGACGCCAAGAGCAGATTGTTGCACGGCACGGACTGGTGGATGACCGAGCGGGACACGACGGTCAGCGCTGTTGGCGGCAGCTCCAACTTCTTCACTCAGACGCAGCAGGTGCTGGCTCCGTTGCTCGGCTCGGAGTTCGCCGGCTTCGGCGGCAGCAATGCGTTGCGCTTCATCGGTGTACTGGATGCGGCGGGGCAGCCCGCGGTCGATACCGGCTCGCGCAAGCGGCTCCTCGAGTACTACAAGGCGCTCGGGTGCCCGAAGAACAGTCTCCCCACCTGGCTCCAGGCAACCCCAGAAGAGCTTCAGTCGTGGGACGCATGACAGACTCGTTCGCGCCGACCGCCGAAGCGTGACCCCAGCTGAGGCCATGCAGCAGGTGGTGGACCTCGAGGATGAGCGATTTCAGCGATGACAAGAAGCGTGGCCTGCACCGAACACGACTAGGAGCGGCAATCATGTTGATTGCCGCGAAAAATCAACGACCTAGAGCACCGAGCTGCGAGCAAGAGTGCCCGAACGTGGCCCCGAAAAGCGCCCTCACCCCCGCTGGGGCGATTTTTCGGGGCATTGCCGTGCACTGGCAAGCTGATCGGTGCTCTAGTAGCAACCGCGATCACTGCACGTAGATCGTGAACTCGTCGACTATTCGCCCATTGACGTCCTTGAAGTACGCACGCGCCTTGTTTGGGTCGCCATCCACGTAGAAGCGAATGAACAGCGCGCCATACGCACCCGTTCCGCTCATGGTCACGCCGTTCTCGTACCAGCGATCGCTGGTGTAGTACGAAGCCCACCAGGATTCGCTGGCGTGGCTCGAGGCGAACGGACGAATCCCGGCGCCGGCCAAGCCCGAAACGAACACGAAGCTCTGGCCGCTGCCCAGGGTGAGCGTGTTGAACGCCCCCGTGGCGCCGTGTGCGTTACCCGAATTGCCGATGTCGGTGAGCGTCTTGGTGCGCGAATACGAGTGCTCGTGACCAGTCGAGATGATCGCCCCCTCTTCCATACAGGTCTGGTAGGGCACCCAGCCGACTTCGTTGCTCTTGGTACCCACCTGCATCTGGTTCTGATTCTTGTGCCAGTTGCATACCTTGAAGATCGCATCGCTGCTCGCAAGCGTGTCTTCTATGAAGTTCACCTGATCAGCAGAGTTCGCCCCACACGAGGAGCGCAACTCGCTCGTCCCCACGCACGACTCGATCAAATGCAGGCCGCGAAAGTTGCAGCTGGCTTTGACGCCCAGCTCACCCGAACACGCCATCTCCGGGTTGCGCGCGTGACGGGCGGCGATCTTCGCGGCATAGCCGTTGGCACCACTCCACGCGGCGGCATCGTGGTTGCCGACCACGGCGAAGTACGGGTACGAGTCACCGAGGACGCTGGTGATGCGATTGTCCCAAGCCGAAGGGTTGTCCGCGTAGTCGAAGTCGCCATTGTGGACGACCGCGTGAGCTCCCTCAGCCGCGATCAGCTGCAGCACCGCGGTAGAGTTGCCATTGTTACCCTGATCGCCGATGAACGCAACCAACAGGTTCTGCTGCGTCGGAACCGAGCCCCCGCCACACGATCCGCAGTCGGCGGTACAAGTCGAGCACGTCTCCGTGCCGTTGCACGAGCCGTCGCCACAACTGGGCGCGGTCCCGGTATCATATTCGATGTGCAGCAGCGCCGCTTGACTCGCGCTGCCCTCATAGGCTTCGGCCGTTCGTTCACCAGTTCCGGTCACGATGATGACCATGGCGTTGCCGGACACCCACCCGGAGCGGCCGACGACCTCTTGGATCACCGGAGCCAAGTTCGGCGTCTGGTGCTTCTGCCCCACCGTGTTCCAGGCGCTTGGCGACCAGGCGACGGACGCACTCGTCACGGGACGCGCCGTAATGTCGTTGCTCCCCGAACCGAAGGCAGGCGGGTCGTCTGCATCCTGAGCGCGGAACGTGAGGTTGGTCGTACCGCTGTTGGTCTCGTCGGTCGTGAACTCGACGTAGGCATTCGTGACGGTCGCACCCTGTGGAACCGCAACCCCCGTGAAGCGCATCCCGACGGTCTGCTGCCGCGAACCGTCGGCAATCAGCTCGAGGTCGCTCGAGTTTCGATACACACTCCCGTTCGAACGCTGCTCTGCGTCGTCGTTGCCGGCAGCAACTCGCCGATCGACTGAGCCGGTCAACGCTTGACTCAGGGTGTCGACCTCTACGCTCCCGAGCCTCGCCGCAGCGTATTGATCAGCGTCTCCATCTTCGCTGCAGGATAACGCGAGACAGGGAAGAACCCAGAGAAATTTGGAGAACCAAGCGTGGTTGTTGTCGAGGAATGTCAAATAGGACAAGGCGCCCTCCTTTCGTGCGCGCGGCAAGTTACACGCGCAAACAAGCAACACCGATCAACATTATTGCATCGAGTGAACATTTCACCGAACCGAGCGGGGTCCGTTTCGAGACCGGCACGATTGTCACGTGCGCCGGTGGAAAAACGAGTACGAGGCCTTCGTTGGGCAGGCACCTCGGCTCACTCCCGTTGGCGCGCGCCCGCTCGCGAGCGCACTTCGCGCACGGGCCACTTCTGATCTGCGCTGCGCCGAACAGGCAGCCCGTTCGAACCCATCCCGGGGAGAAGCCCAGCCTGCACGTGCAAGCCAAGGCGTGGACAGGCGTCCCGCTTCGCCTGCCGGACCTTTGGCACGCAAGCTGCAATCCCAGCTGCGTTCACCCAGGAAACGTCAGCCAAGCAGGGATACAGAAAATGAAAAAATCGATTCACGTTGCACCCTATCTCCGTTCACTGATAGCAACCAATCTGGCGATGACGCTTGGTTGTTCCGGCGCGGCAACCGCAGAAGACTCTGCACTGATGGAGGATCCCGAATCAGCCGACGAAGCGCAGCACGCGCTAATCGGCGGAAACCGCATCACCCAGGCGTACTTCAACGACAACAATCACGCCCGAGCGGTAGTCCGCTTTCGTTTTAGAAGCGGTCGCTGCACAGCCACCAAGATCGGCCCGAACCAGTTCTTGACCGCCGCCATGTGTGTCCGCTGGCGGTCGGGTAACGTCAGGGTGAGCGTGGGCGACAAGATCGACATCACCAACGCGATTGACGGGTCCTTCGAGGGGGCAGGTGTTTACCTGAATCGGACCGTGGAAGCGCTCCACATCCATTCGTCCTACCTGGCCTACCCCGACCAGGGTGAGCCAGCAGACATCGCTGTCATCACCGTCAATGAGCCCACCCATCACATCGACTCGTTCGATGGCGACATCAGCCGCCAACACATCACGGACACGATGTGGGGACGAGCCGTGGGTTATGGCTGTGAAACGAACGACTACGAAGAAAAGCAGTGGGGAGAATTTCAAGCCTACTCGCGCGGTGCGGTCTCGACCAGCGACCCTTGGGCCACCGAAGTTTGGGACGAAATGTTTGAGCGCAACATCATCAGCTTCACCCCCAACCGGCGGCTCTGCCATACAGACCTGGGTGGGCCATTATTTCGACACAGCGGGGGCGCGTGGCACATCATCGGCGTCAACTCCGGCTATCACGATGGCGCGTGGGAAGACGCCGTCTTCGGTGACACTGACTGGTCCGGATTCACCCGGGTCGACGACATCGACGACTTCTTCGACGACGTCCACAGTGAGTGCTCCGCGAAATGTTCGCGTGATCTCACCAAGAACATCCAATCGTCGATGAGCACAGCCGGTCTGCAAGACGCCATCCTCTCGTGCATTGCGAAGTGCTAGAGCACCGAGCAGCTTGCCTTTGCACGGAAATGCCCCGAAAAATCGCCCCAGCGGGGGTGAGGGCGTTTTTCGGGGTCGCGTTCGGGCACTCTTGCTCGCAGCTCGGTGCTCTAGGTTGCTGATTTGTCGCGGCAATCAACATGATTACCGCTCCTAGCGGTCGAGATCGGCTCGGGCGAAGCCCATTGAGGAACTGAGGAACGTGTCCTCACTCGGCGTGGGCGGCCACTTCCAAACACAGCTGCAGCTCGTGGTTCAGGCCACCGGACAGCCCCGGGTGTGCGCAGCACGCTCGTCGTCGGCGTCGTTCCCGTGGAGCGTCGACGACTGAGGCGCTCGAAGTGTGTTTCTCGGGGTCGCACCCATACGACCAGATACACGCGTTCCTCAATGGGTCGATGGTGCTGTCGGTTGCCTCGGCCGTTCAAACGGCTGCGGCAGCGATCGAGTCGCTGCGCCGGTGCCCAATTCGGGGCTCAGCCACGACGAACCCCCGGAGCAGCAGCTGAGTTTCCGGTTCGAGCGCGAGTTCGGCGATTGCGTGCACCGGGTGAAGTGCCGAGGCTTCACGCCTGTAATCCGAGCCGCTCCATCAGGTGGTGAAGATTGCTGCGATGCATTCCGAGGTCGCGGGCGGCCGCCGCGATGGATCCATTGTTGTGAGCGAGGGCTCGCTGCACCTCTTGGCGTTGAAACTGGCTGACGCGATCGCGCAATGGGCGACTGTCGTCGTCGGCCTGCGTCCGGTCGGGTGAAGCAGCGTCAGCGCGGGCCGACGCGTCGAAGTGATGCAATTCGAGGCGCAAGGGCTTGCCCCTGCCCCCTGCTCGCTCAGGTCGTCGCTGCTCGTGTTCGTGAGCTGCGCGCAGCAGGGCCCGGGTGAGCGCGTTCTGCAACTCCCGCACGTTGCCGGGCCATGGCTGGCGGCCGATCCAAGTGACCGCACTCGGCGCCACTTCCACGGGTCCCGTACCGAGGCGTCGCCGCGCTCGAATCAGTAAGTCCGTGAGCAACTCGGCAATGTCGTCGGCTCGCTCGCGCAGCGGGGGCAGTTCGATGGTGAACGCAGTCAAACGGTGCAGCAAGTCTTCACGAAATCGCCCCGCGCTCACTTCCCGCTCCAGAGTGCGATTCGTCGCGGCGATGACCCGGACGTCAACTCGGCGGGAAGTGTCCGAACCCACCCGCTGAATGACACCGCTTTGAAGCGCGACCAGCAGCTTCGCCTGCACCGACAACGGCAGCTCGCCCACCTCGTCCAAGAACAACGTGCCGTTGTCCGCCGCTTCGAACTTGCCAGGTCGCGACTTGAACGCACCCGTGAACGCGCCGGCGACGTGACCGAACAACTCGCTGTCGGCCAGGGTTTCCGGCAGCGCCGCACAGTTGACGTGCACCAGAGGCTCGGATGAACGCCGAGAGCTTGCGTGCACGAGTGACGCTACGACCTCCTTGCCCACCCCGGTCTCTCCGGTGACGAGCACCGGCACGTCGGACGGGGCGACGATTTCGATGTCGCGCCGAACGCGTGCGATGGCGCTGCTCTGCCCCACCAGGCCAATCCTTTGCCGCCTGCCGATTTCGCGTGCCACCCCGTGCTGGCGTTCTGCTTTGGCCTCGAGCGCATCTACCAGAGCGATGGTGCGCAGGCTCGCCCCTGCGAGAGCTGCCAGCGTTGCCAACAATTGCCGGTCGACGTTCTCGAAGGCCCCGGGTTTGAACGCGTCCAAGGTGAGCACTCCGACGACCTCGTCGCGTTCGGTCAACGCGCAACCCATACAGTCGTGCACTTTGCCCAGTTCGTGACTGGGTCCCGCAACGAGCCCATCGAAGGGATCTGGGAGCTTCGAGTCGGGAGGAAAGCGGACCGGTTCGAGCGAGTCGACCAACGTTGCAAGTCGTGGGTGCTGGTCTCGCGGATACACCTGCGACAGCGCGGCGCCGCTCAGTCCACGCGCAGCCAACGGCTCGAGCGTGTGGCCGTCGAGCTTGAGCAAGCAAGCGGCATCGCAGGGAATGACCCGACAGATCGCGGCGAGCAGTCGGCCGTAGCGGTTGTCCGAGTGCAGGGAGGCGCTCAGATCACGAGCGATTTCCAGGACGGCGTCGAGTTCCGCGCGGCGTTGTCGAGACGACAGCATCCGCTGTTCATATCACAACGAGAACGGCTGTTGTTCTGACAGCACGCTGGAAATTAAACTAAACAAATTCCAACAGTTGAACATGGCACAGGAGCTGCACACAGCCGCGAGGATGGAGGAACGCTCCATCCAAAAAGGAGAATGAACCTTGTTCAAAGAGTCCCTCGAGAGCTCCGTTGCAGAGCTAGCCGCGTTTCCCGCAAGCCCTGTGCACTTTTCTCGGCCCGCCGAGGCCGAGCCTGGCCGTCGCACTGAGCCCTCCCCGACGTCTCATCCCAGCGCTGAAACAACGCGCACCATGGAGGAGCGGTCATGACTTTCGCGCAGCGCGCCAAGTGGCGCTTTTACGTGCTCTTCGCGGTTCTGGCCGCGGCCTTCGCTCTGCTCGGCTTCATGGGCCGGGAGATCTACCGTCACGCGCCGCCCATTCCTCAGGCGGTGGTCACTGCCGACGGAAAGACCATCTACACCGAGGACGACATCCTGCAAGGGCAGTTGGTTTGGCAGTCGATCGGTGGACAGCAACTGGGCTCGATTTGGGGCCACGGTGCGTATCAAGCCCCCGACTGGACGGCAGACTGGCTGCATCGCGAGGCATTGGCGCTCCTCGACGTGATGAGCCGGGCGCAGTTCGGCAGATCGACAGAGCAACTCGGCCCCGGGCAACTTTCGCAGCTCGAGGCCGCGCTGAAGCCCGCGTTTCGTCACAATACCTACGACGCGCAATCGGGCAACGTGGTCGTCAGTGAAGAACGCGCGCTGGCGATCGCCCAAACGGCGCTCTACTACCAGCAGCTGTTCGGAGGTGATCCGACCTGGCATGAGCTTCGCGAGTCGTACGCCATGACCACCACTACCGTGTCGGATCCCGAGCGGTTGCGCGTGTTGCCAGCCTTCTTCTTCTGGACGAGCTGGGCTGCTTCGACGAATCGCCCGGATCAGGAGGTGACCTACACGAACAATTGGCCCCACGAACCGCTCATCGACAATCGCCCTTCCGGTGAGAACTTGGCGTGGTCGTTGGTCAGCATCGTTCTGTTGCTCGCCTCAATCGGTGGCGTGGTCGCGTGGCGCGCGTATGCTCCCGAGCCCGAGCCCGAAGTGCGGCCTCCAGCGACCGATCCCCTGCTGGCAATCCGTCTCACACCGAGCATGCGCGCGCTCGGCAAGTACGTCGGCGTCGTTACCCTGTTGTTCGTGGTGCAGGTACTGCTCGGCGCGGTAACCGCGCACTACACGGTGGAGGGGCAATCCTTCTTCGGCTTTCCTCTGGCCGAATACCTGCCGTATTCGTTGTCGCGCACTTGGCACATTCAGACGGCCATGTTTTGGATAGCCACGGCCTTCTTGGCTGCGGGCCTGTTCGTCGCTCCGATCTTGGGTGGCCGCGAGCCGCGCTTTCAGCGCCTGGGGGTGAACGTGTTGTTCGGCGCGCTGTTGCTGGTGGTGTTCGGCTCTCTCGCTGGAGAGGCTCTCGCGATTCACCAGAAGCTGGATCTGGGTTCCTCGTTCTGGCTGGGGCACCAAGGCTACGAGTATACGGATTTGGGGCGGCTGTGGCAGATCGGCCTGTTCACCGGTCTCGTGTTGTGGCTGGTGTTGATGTTGCGCGGGCTGTGGCCCGCCCTGCGTGCACGAGCCGCGACAAGAACCCTGGTGCTCATGTTCACCGGGGCGACCGTTGCCGTGGGGCTGATGTACGGAGCGGCGTTCTTCGTCACTGCCAAGACGCATTTGTCGGTGATGGAGTACTGGCGCTGGTGGGTCGTTCACCTGTGGGTGGAAGGCTTCTTCGAGGTGTTTGCCACAGCAACCTTGAGCTTGCTGTTCGCGAAACTCGGTCTCGTCGAGGCTCGCCACGCCGGGCTAGCAGTGATCGCGTCAAGTGCCGTCTTCCTGTTCGCCGGGATACCTGGCACCCTGCACCACCTCTACTTCAGCGGTACCCCCACGTCGGTGGTGGCGGTGGGTGCTACGTTCAGCGCGTTGGAAGTCGTCCCGCTCACGCTGATCGGTTGGGAAGCGGTGCACACCTTGCGCTTGGAGCGGCGCTCCCCGTTCATGGTGCGCTACCGCTGGCCGATTCGCTTCTTCGTCGGGGTCGCGTTCTGGAACTTTCTCGGCGCCGGAGTTTTCGGCTTTCTCATCAACCCCCCGATTGCGCTGTACTACATGCAAGGTCTGAACACGACGCCGGTCCACGCTCACACCGCCCTGTTCGGTGTCTACGGGCTGCTTGCGCTGGGGTTGTGCCTGGTGATCGCCCGACGGCTCGGCGGCGCACAGGAATGGAACGAACGCCCCTTGGCGATTGGTTTCTGGTGCATGAACGTCGGGCTCGGCTTGATGGTGGCTCTGAGCTTGTTGCCCATCGGCGTGGCGCAGACCGTGGCCAGCGTCGACCACGGCTTGTGGTTCGCGCGCAGTGCCGAATTCCTCCAGCAGCCATGGCTGCAGGAGCTGCGCTGGGCTCGCATCGTGGGCGACACCCTGTTCCTCATCGGCGTCGGCGCGTATGCCTGGTTCCTCGTGGGACTGGTCACCCGGCACAGCTACAGGCCCGCGAAAAGAAACACCGAAGTGCTCAATCCGGCGCCCGCCGAATGATGGATCCGACGAGCGGCCATCGTTGGGAGAGCGCCGAGGCAAACCTCGCGCAACCGGGCGGAGTTGCCCAGCCCTCACACCGTGGGGGATGGGCAACGGAGAACCCGTCGAACTCTTCCTGCCGAGGTACCCAATGGGCGAGCACGATTGTCGGGCCATTTTGAGGCCCCCCATTGGTGAGGGCCCGAGAAACCGTCCGATGGCCGAAAGCCGGGCGAATGTTCGTCACAAACCCGTTCGCGTCTCCTCACCCCAGGAGCCGGGAAAACGTGCCACTTGGGGCACGGTCGACTCGGTCAGGAGACAATTCATGATTGACCTAGAAAGTTATGCAGACCCCTACGCCTACTTCGACTTCTTGAAGTCCGACATCGTCGGGCAGAAGGTCAAGCTCAATACCTCGCAGTACCAGCGTCTCGAGGAGGAGTACAAACAGTCGACGAGACTGCTGCTCGCTCTCGAAGTGAAGTCCGAGGTCACGGCTCAGTACGGCGCCGCTTCGGGCAGTCTTTCGATGACGGCCAGGACGGAGTACGAAGTCCAAACGTCCTTTTCGCAAAGCAAGGAGGACATCACACACACAATCACGGAGCAAGATCTCGACCTTCCATCCGGCTCCATTCACGGCACCGTCGTCGGGAAGGTCGACGTTCAAGCGGGAGGTTACCGCTTCACCATTCCGCTGTTTCACTTCCCCCAGATTTGGACTGCGTCGAACTTCAAGTTCTTCAATGGGAAGTCGGGCACCCAAGCGCTCCAGCTGGCGATGGACTCGGTGGGGTCGGAGTACCGAGCCAATGGCACGCACCGGAACGTCCGCATCCCACCCCCAAACGGGAAGACCTGCCATCACGTCAAATTCAGAGAAGCCCATCCGGACAACTGCCACCCCGACGGCTCGAACTGCGTCGAGCTCGCGGGAGACAGCTTTGTGGTCTGCCATCATCATGACTTCAAGTGGATCGGGGGACCAAACTGCAACTGCACGCACATCGACGGCAGCAACGTGATCATCAAACCAGCATCCCAGCTGTGGGCAGAGCCGTTCTCGCAAGCCGTGTAGGCCCAGCGGCGCGGAACCGGAGACGAGTGATTCACAGCGCCCACCTCGTGAAGACGTCGTCGAGTGAAGGCCTTTCTCGTCGTCCACGCCCGTAGCAGACGCTGGCGAGCCCCCAGCCTCGGCGTGCGGGGGCGCCGAGGCTGGGATCCGCCGCGCACCGCAGGTTGCGCTGAACTTCGGATAGGAACGACCGTGCGCCGCTCGAAGGTCGCCCGAACGTGAATTGGCGCCCCTCGGTGCGCCACCGTATACTGGCGGTATACGATACCTGCGCCGAGTGATCACGCCGTGGTGGCTCACCACAGGCGGCGAGCCTAGGCTACGCGCATGCGCCCCTTCCCAAGCTATGGCATCGCGGTCCTCGTCACGTCGGTAGCCTGCTCCTCCGGCAATGAGGAAAGCGACACCTCGTCGACAGATTCGGTGCCGGACACTCCGATTGGCACCAAGGCGCCGAACGAGTTGGGGGACGATGCGAGCAAAGACGCGGCGCCCAACGCCTCGAGCGAGAGCAGCGCCTCGAACTCGGATGGCCCGGACTCCGATAACCCGACGCAAGCGAACACCTCGCCGACCGACCCGCTCGACGACGGAGCTCCAAACCGCAACTCCGCTGACGATTCCTCGGACGATGGTCAGTCGGCGCACACCAATACGCAGGACGCAGCGCCGCGGACCGAGACCACCCCAGACAGCACGGACGGCGGCATGGAGGCAGGTACAGACCGCAGCGACGGTGCGCCCACGGCCATGCAACCCTGCACGGCGCCCATCTCCAGTCCGCCTTGCGAAGACGGAGTCCCCCCCACGTTCACGTGCCGCGTCTCGCAGGAGGGTGAGGCCATCTACGAGTTCGGTACCTGCCCCGAGTGGAGCTGCCCCGGGTTGACGACTCTGGACTCGGTGGTTGCTGACGGAATGGAGCTGAGTGACGTGTGGATGGTCGACGATCGCAGCGTGAGCGACACCGGCGCGGTGATTCTGCGGTTCGAAGCGAACCAGGCGCAAAGACCCGAAGGGGGGCCCTTTCTGATCACCCTCTCCGTGTATCCCGGCGACGGCGGCCCCCGAGAAGTCGCTGCCGCCTCGGACCAAATCGGGTTCTCCTGGAACAATGAAAACTGCACAGCCAACGAACTGCAAGGAAGTGTCACAATCGTTCACGCGGCCCCTAACGGCACGAGCCAGCGTCACGTGTGCGGCACGTTCGAGCTTTCGTGTACGGATCCCGATTCGGGGGCGTCGCTAGCACTCACCGGCCGCTTCGATTCGGTTGCTACCGACGTCGAACCCGTCCCTGGACGATAGTCGGGTGGTGCACGGGGAGTTCGAAGGCTCGACGTGTGCTTCCTCAGCGTCAGGCCAGACACACGCGGCGCAGATGCTTGTCGCAGATTTACGCCACGGGCGCTCAGGGCGTGGCCACTGCAAACCTGCGCGCGATCAGCTGAGCACCAGCGCCCGTGGCGACATAGACCGCGCGTCGGTTGGATGAAAGGTTGGCGAGCCAGTCGAAGGTTCCGCCGTCGATCAGTGGCAGCGCCGGTTCACCGCCGGGAGAAACCCAAATCTGAAACCGTATTCCACCCGAATAGTACGGGTGTTCGAGGAGGCAGGGTTCCGCGCCAGCGCCGAGCGCTTGCACGATGCGATCGCAAAGGTGCTGCTTGGCAGCAATTGCAAAAACCTTTACACGCGGTTGGCCAAAACCGAAACCATTCTGCTCGAGAAGCGCGAGCCCACGGAGCATGGTTCGAACGTGGAGGAGCACCGTGTCGAAAGTGAACGCGTGGTCCTTCAGCTCGGCGCCACCGCTGGCAAGAGCGAAGATGCGAAAGTGTTGGGTGTGTCCCGGAAGTTTGGGCGCCGCCTGGGCACGAACGACGCGCTGACTGGTCGCGAAATGGCAGACGGCGTTCGGTCTGCGGCGCATTCGAGCCGCGCATTCCAACGCCAGGACGTTGGTGGGGTCAGATACGACCTCTGTCGAGCGGAGTGCGGATAGCACGCGGTTCTGAGCTGTGAGGGCGACGGAAGAGCAAGCGCCGAGCGGGGCAAGGGGCGACAATTCGATTGCTTCGAAGTCGCGCGCGGCCTCGAGAAAATGGCTGTCGACGACGCGACTGGCGCGTAAATCGACGCTGGCGGGAGCGCAGAAGGGATCGCGCTGATACTGGGCAAGTACGTCTTTGGGACTGCGGGAGGCGGCCCTGTGGCGCATCACGTCGAGCAGCAGCGAATGCAGCTCGGAACCAGTGAGACCAGAAGCCAGCCGCCGAAACGCGTCTTCTCCAATGTCGGCGGTTCGCCAGTCGTGTTCAGTCATGTCGTGCCCCTTGCTTGGGGTGGAATGGTAGCGAGCCGTTGCCCATGGCCGCTGATGATACCCGTGAGTCGCCTCGGAAGCTCCTTCGGAACGGGGTTTTCGCTCGGTCCACCGCGCGCGCACGATGGTGCGCCGGTTCCCTGGCCCGCGCTGCGCCGTCTCGTTCGCTCTGAACCGAGTCGGTCACGATTCGCATGCGCTCAGACCGGTTCCTTCTGGAGTTGCGCCAGCGATCGCGTGATCATCAAAGCCCACGAGGTGAGGCCGAGCCCGAAGGTGACCGCGTGCGATGCATTGCGCGCGTCGAAGCTGCCAACGTGCAACAACAGCGCGTAGGCGACGGCCAGATTGCACATCCCGTACAGGACGTTCACGCGCGAGGACGACTGCCCGCGAAACGGCGGAGAAGCGAAGGGAGTGGGGAATGTACGCCCGAGTACACCCGATACGAAATGCGGGACGAAGTTTGTGAGGAAGGCGCCTGCAAAGAAGTACGCGAGGAAATGAGACCAGAGCATGGGACCTCCGAAAGGCAACTGCGTGTCGCCAAGTCACAGGCTACTCGCAGCCCAGGCAGATGGCAATTCACACTTGCCATCTGCTGGAGCGTGGGCATATCCTTCGAATCTTCAGAGTACCGACTACGCTCTGAATGACGCTCATTCGATGCTGCCCGACAATCGTGCTCGCCCATTTCGGATCGATCCCCAGGCAGACCTTGACTGAGCGAACGGAGACCCGTCGAACGAAGGGCGTGCTCGGCGGGCGCAGCAAACGCGTCGTGGAGCAGGTGCTTGCAGCCACGGTCGCAGAGCTCGCGGAGTCGGGTTACAGGGCTTTTCGCATGGACGTCGTGAGCACGTCCGCGTCAGTCAACAAGACGACGATCTACCGTCGCTGGCCGAGCAAGGCGTCGCTAGTGGCGGCTGCCGTGGAGTGGATGCGGCGGTTGGTGCACGACGTGCCGTTGCCCGACACGGGCTCGCTCGAACGAGATCTCGTCGAGGCTTTCCGACGCAAAGGGAGCTTCAAGGACCGGGTCGAAGGACAGGCGTGGGCGCGGTTGCTCGCGGAAAAGCACGATCCGGAGGTCAGCGCAGTGATCGGGAGCGCCGTCGAGGAGCGCAGCAACGCGTGGTACGCGATGGTGACCCGAGCGGTCGCGCGTGGTGAACTCCCCGACGGGACCGATCCCCGGCTTTTGCTCGGAATGCTTTCAGCGGTGGTCGACTCGTGGACCGCGAGCTCGTCGGGCAGGCTGAAGGGCGAGCTGTTGGAAGCTGCCGTCCGCACCGTGGTCGTCGGTGCACGCTCGGGCTCGTTGGTCCGCGCGGCCCGGCGCCGCGCCACCGCGCTCAGCGCTCGGTCTCGACGACCTTGAGCATGACGACGCTGTGAGACGCGACGTCCGTCTCGAACGAGCCGGTGTATTCCCCGAGGTCTTCGTGAGCCCAGAGGTCACGCACGGTGGCGCCACCAGCAATGCCGATGTCGTCGAACGACAGCGAAATCCGCGCCGTACCGCCGCCACGGTTGAGCAAGACGACGGCTTTTTCTGGACCGTCGACGGTGCACAGCGGTTTCATCCAGACCTCCTGGTCCCCGTTGTCGACCACGCGGCTGCCCTGGACGCCGGCTGGATCTTGATTCACGGCGATGACTTCCTCGTTCGTGAGAATGCCATGGGTCTCGTCCGACATCGTTCGTATGTCGTTGCCCAGGATGATTGGCGCAGCCATGAGCGCCCACATGCTGAAGTGCGCGACATCCTCGTTGTACGGCAAACCGTTGCCGACGACCATCATGTCCGGGTCGTTCCAGTGGCCTGGGCCTGCCCAGTCGACGGTCTCGTCGTTCTCGTCGATGATCTCGTCGATGTTGCGGTACCACTCGTCGCAACCCGCAAAGCACAAGCCGATGTCGAAGGTGCTCCGCCACAGGTGACCCACCTCCGGCATCCAGGGCTTTGCATCCCACGCGCAAATGCTGAACACGATCGGTCGACCCGACGCTTTCAGAGCGTCTGCCATGGCTCGGTAGTCTTCCTCCTGAGCCTGATCATTGTCTCTACCCGGTGCGATGGCGCAGTTGTCGTATTTCAGGTAGTCGACCCCCCAGGAAGCGAAGGTCTCGGCGTCGAGCATCTCGCGCCCGTAGCTTCCGCTCTCGCTCGGCGTGTTGGCGTTGTAGTGAGCGCACGTGTCAGTCCCACGGTCCCCGTAGAGGCCGAACTTGAGCCCCAAGTCATGCACGTAGTCCGCCAGGGCTGCCATACCGCTGGGGAATCGCTCACTGTCTCCGACGAGTCGCCCAGAGCCGTCTCTGCCGTCGTCATCCATCCACTTGTCATCGAGATTGAGATAGATGTAGCCGGCGTCTCTCAATCCCGCGCTGACCATCAGATCGGCGACTTCTCGAATCTGGCGCTCGTTGATATTCTCGTGGAACGCATTCCAACTGTTCCAACCCATCGGGGGCGTCAACACCAGGTCGTCTCCCTTGCTGGGGCGACTGTCCCAAGACGTGTCGCATTGCGGGGTGGACCCGCCCCCCGATCCACCCGAACCGGCAATGGCGCCAGCACCCGACGTGCCGCCATTGGAGGCGCCGCCGCTGTGCATGCCGCCGGCTCCTCCCGCTCCAGCACCCGAACCACCAGCGGCGGTGACACCGCCGCCGGCCGTACCCGTGGGATTGGGCGACGACCCGCCCATCCCCGCCGGGCCAGGGGTTGGCGTGGCACCTCCGACGCCCTGAGGCCCAATCTGCACCGAGCCGCCCGTCCCCGCAGCGCTGGCGGTGCCACCTGGTGGACTCGCCGTTCCGCTCGGGGCCGAAGCAGGGAGACCAACGCCGACTGGCGTCGTCACACTGGGCGCGGCGGAGTCAGTCGCGCTGCCTGTCACCGCCAGCTCGCTGCCAGAAGAAGTGGGGTCAGAACAAGAGAGGCCGAGAAGCGCCGCTGAGAGCGCAACGGCGCTCGTTGCATCGAGCATCATAACAAAGTCGTAAATGGGTTGAGCCGCCCAGGCCTTGCCAACTTTGACGGAATCGCGCCGTCACTGCGTGCTTCACGCTCGAAACGCGACCCGCTGGCGCCGACGTCTCACGAGCGCAACCAGCGCAAGCAGCGCGCTGAGTGGGGCATGGGACTTGGAGTTCGATGACGGGGTCCTGCAGGCGCACCCCGACGAGTCGTCCGATCCAGTGGTTTCGTTCACTGTGGGCGCGGCAGTGCCTGGGATGATGCATTGCCGGGCCGAACACATTTGCCCGTCAGGGCACGCGTTGCCGCACTCACCGCAATTGAGCACGTGGATGTTCAAATCGACGCACGACTGGTCGCACTGCATGAGCCCGTCGGGACAACTCGCGGTGCAGGCCCCCGCGGAACAGACCTCGTCACCCCGACAACCGTTGCCGCACTCGCCGCAGTTGAGAGCATCAACCGAGACATCGACACACGTACCGGTGCAGGCCCTCAATTTTCCGGGACAAGACGGGGGGCTCGTAACCGTCGGAACTGGACCATCGACAACCGGCACGCCCCCCGCTGCCGGACTGCCCGCCGCGCCGAGGCCCCCACCTGGGTCACCTGGGTCGCTGCCCCCCGCCCCCGAACTACTGCTTCCCCCGGCGCCCGTTTCACCTCCAGCGCCCATCCCGCTGCTGCCGCCCGCGCCAACCACGTCCACGGCGGGTGTGGCGCTGGCCGAACTCGAGATCAGCAACACGCTGTCGACTGGCCTGGACGCCACGAACACGGTGAGCAAGCCGCCCGCGGCGTCCCAGACCGCTCCGTCGGTATCTGGCGGAACGTCGTCCTGGCCCGGGTACGTCGTGACCGCAGTGCCGTCGACATACATTTGCGAAGCCTCCGTCAGCCCGTGATACACGACTTGGTAGGATCGACTGCTGGGCGCCTCGGCGTACGTACCGAGCGCCGCACCGACCTGCACGACGAGGTCTTGTTGCTGGAAACGCAGCTCGGTCTTTCTGATCTCGTTCTTCGTTCGAAAACGCTCCGTGACGCCGTCGTCTTCGTACAAGTCGAACGACCCGTCAGCGCCCGTGTATGCGTGAAGGTGTAGCACGTCTTCGGGGATGAAGAACGTCGACTTGGCGAATGGAGCCATCGGAATGATCGACCCCTCTTTGACGAACACGGGCACCACTCCCGTGGCCGCCGGGACGCTCTCGGTGGTATTGCCAACGTGTTTGGTGTCGTCCCAGAAGTAATACCAGCCGCCAGCGGGAAGCCAGACCGACACGTCGTTGCCGCCGTCGGAAGCGTTGGGAGCCACCAACAACTCTCTTCCCCAGTAGTACTGCAGGTCACGCTCCCACGCCGTCGGATTGTCTTGGTCTTCCAGGAACATCGGCCGCGCCATGGGAATGCCAGTTTGCTGAGCCGCGTGAGCATACGAGTAGATGTACGGCATCATCTCGTACCGGGTGGTGATGAACGTCCTGGCGGAATCTTGGCAGGCAGCGTTGCGCTGAAGCGGCCAGCGCTTGTATCCCGGTCCGTGGGGCTTCCAGATCGGAGTGAAGCTGCCGAACGCCATGTCCCACTGCCGGTACAGGTTGTCTTCGTTCTCAGTGACGTTGAAGTGCGCGCCTGCGTCGTGATTGAAGTACGGGAACCCAGAAATGCCCGCGGATTGCATCGCCTTGACCTGATCGGCCATGGCCGTCCAGTTGCCATCGAGGTCGCCGGTCCAGTACGAACCCCAACGTTGCGCGCCCGCGGTGATGCCGCGGCTCCAGAAGTAGGGCCGCTTCGCCTCGCCGATGTTCGGGTCCCAACCTTCGGCCACGCAGGCCTTGAGCAGATTGAGGTGGTAGTTGATGGACTCCTCCGCCCAACGCTTGCCGCTTGCCAAGGTCGTCGAGTGGGCGTGGTCGGGGTAGTCGAACTCGTCGAGCCAGACGGCGTCGCCGGGATAGCCCAGCGCAGGGTCGAACGCCTTGGTGAAGAAGAGCTCCCAAATCCAATCGACCGTTGCCGGATTCGTGAAGTCGGGGCAATCGTTGGCACCCGGAATGCTGTACGAGTCGTTCCAGCTGGGATTGAGTGGAATACCGGGGCGGTTGAGGTCGAGCGTCACCGTGACGCCGTTTTCGTCACACCACTGCTTGTACTCTGCAGGATCCGGATACCGGTCGTTGCGAAACTCGAACCACGAGTTCTTTTGCCCGGAGACCGCTTCATTCGAAGCCCGCCAGGCGTTGTCGTTGACTTGATGGTCGAAGGCAAACCCAGCGTCTCGGTGTTCGGTGATCATCCGCTTCCACCACGCTTCCCCGTCGTTGTCCGGGTCGGACTTGTCGGAAAGCATCAAACCGAAGAGCGACCGCTGAGGCATGCGGGGGCGACCGGTGAGTTGTGTATAACGGTCCACCACGGCGGTGAGAGTCGGGCCCGCGATGAAGAAATAGTCCATTTGCCCGCCGTAACCCTCACCATCGATACTCAGCGAGTACTGCGAGTTCTGGCCGAGATTGATCGTATGGGTGAACGTCGTGTTGAGAAAAACCCCATAGCCCTTCGAGGAGATGAAGAACGGCACCACGCAAGCGCCCTCGCTTCCATGCCCCACCGTCAGCGACGTTCCCCTCCGGTCGAGCTTCGCAAGCTTGCCGTAAGCTTCGTGCCCGAGTCCGGCAAAGTGCTCGTCCGTGGTGGGCGCGAAGGACTCCGTCACCGAGTTGCCCGTCCAGCTCACCCCACCCTGTTCGACGAGCAGCGGGGTTCCCTGATCTTTGTGGGCGAACGAGAGGCGAAGCGGTGCCTTCTCCACTGAAACCAGGACGCCGTCAGCGGCTGCGGTGGCAACTGCGAGCGACGTATCGTCTTCGGTGACGTCGAACGCCCCGTCCCAATCGTGGCGTTCGACCATTTCGTAGCGATCGTCGGGATAGAACTCCTCCCCAGCTTGGACGACCTGAACCCGCGCGATGTAGTCGCCATAGGGGGTTATCCGGATCCGTTCCCCAGACGCCCCAGTGATGACGACGCTTCGCCCCTCCGCTGCGTGAGACGAGTAATCCCCGACCTGCTGAGCGAAGCAATGATGGCTCAGCAACGTGACCAGGAGCGTCGAGACCAGGGCGAGCGCGCGGGCGGCCCGGCGTTCAGAGAGCACCGATGTTTGCATGTGTATTGGCGGCCATTCTACCGAGAAATCACGGAGATGTGGGGTGACGGATGCAATTGCCATTCATGGGCTGAGCGCCCCAGCCCTTCATTTGCGTGCCAGACGCGTTCGAGGTTCACTCGAGGCACAATCCCCTCAGAGCTGCAGCGCTTTCCGAGGCGGTTGCGACATCGGGGGGGCGACCGGGCAACGCGTCGGCTCAGGGGACGATGCCCACAGCGTCAACGACCAACGTTCCCTGAAGCACTTCGAGCGTCACGGAGTGCGAACCCGCAGCGAGATCGCGAAGCGTGAACGTTTGATAGAATTCCGTTGAAGCCATGGTGGCCGCCGAATCATCGACGACCTCGCCGTCGACGACGACTCGCAGCACCGCCGTGCCGTCGTTGGGACCGAGGATGTCGAGACCGGTCCCGTCGAACGTGTATTCGAGCGTTGCGCCCCCCCCTCGGCTGGTCGAGAGCGAACGCTGGTAGTTGAACATGCTCTTTCCATTGGCGTGGTCCCACGCCCCGTCGTAAACGAGCTCCGCGGAGGGCTGAGGCGCCAGGTCGTGCATCTCCAGATTGTCGAGCAACTTCGAGTAGTAGGGCGTGTGGCCAGGCACCTTCTCGACCTTCAGATTGTCAAAGCGCGTGTGGTAGTAGCCGCTGGCCAGATCGACCCGCCCCGACAGGCGCGGCTTGGGGTCGGTGAACGTCGCGAGCTGAACACCATCGAGAGAAGCCGCGATCTGGTTGCCCGTGACGCGCAGCGCCAGGTTGTGCCACGCGTCGTGAGTCGCGTCGAAGTCCGCAATCGTCACGCCGTCGCCGTCGACCACGTTGCCACTCGATACGGCACTGCCATCGACGAGTAGCTGCCAGCTGCCGTCGAAGGAGAAGACCAGAAGATAGGGCGTGCCATTTCTGTAGTGCGAATCGGCACCTCCTTGTTGCCGCGCACCAATCCCTGCGTAGTTGTTGCCGTTCTCGGTGGCAGAATGCTCAAACGACACGTCGACGCTAGCCACGTAGTTTAGCCAGCGGTTGTCGCCGACAGCGGTGATCGGGCTGCCGTTGTTCCAGGTCCCCCCCAACCCCATGAGCGCTTGGTCGACCTGCTGTCGGAGCACGAAGTTGTCTGAGCCCTCCGGCAAGAATGCTTCGAAGGCACCGTTGCGATCGGAGAAGTAGCGGGGCATGGCACTCTGGGCTCCCCCGCGCGAATCGACGTAACTCTGGGCGCCGCTCAGCTTCCCGTCAGCACCGACCACTCCAACGGTGACATCGCTGTAATCGAAGTCGTCCGCGTAGAGGAACTCGTCGCTCGGGTCCGACGTGGCACCGCTGGCATCCGTGTCGAGCACCGTGCGGTCGCCTTCGACGGGCAACGGCACGTTGAACTCGGGTCGTGCGGTATTCGCCAACGTCGTGGCCGTCAAGATCGAGTACGGTTCGACTGCAACGGTGAAGGCACCGCCCGAATCGGCGGACAGGCTACAGCGATACTTCATGTAGTTGCTGTTGAAGGCTTCGCCTGGCGCCGCCGCGCGAGTTTCCCACAACTCGAGTGATGAAACCGACAAGTCCATGTTGCTCGTCGCCAGCTCGTACACCCGTACTTGTTCACTGTCGTTGACGAACACCACCGAAAAGTCGCGCTTGTCCGGAGAAGCGAGCGTCAGGTAGTTGGGGCTGCCGTTGCGACCGTTGACGGGGTTTGTGCCCGTCGCTCCGGTGCGACTCGCTTGGGGTACGACTCTCCAAATCCCCGAGCCGTTGTTCGCGTCCTCCCAGCCCACTTTGGCGAACGAGCTGAAGTGTCTCAGAATTTGCAGGCCTGCATCGTAGTGAATCCAGCCCGACCACGGATCGCGTGCACTGACCAGCTCCTTGAACGAATACTGGCCACCTTCGTAAAAGGAGCCGAGCGCGGGCTGGTAGACGAAGTGCGTCCGGCGCGAGTTGACGAAGCCCTTGACGATGGTGTTGCCCATCTCGAGTGGTCCGTTGGTACCACCAATACCGGTACCCGCGACAGAAGGGTCTTTCGTGTTGTTGTTCGGGCGAAAAGCGGAGTTGCTGAACGTGGCTTGCGCCTCGCTGTTCCAAATCTCCTTGTCGTACTCATCGGCGAGGCGCGTGAAGTTTCCCGAGACGTCGTCGTCCGTGTTGTAGTGATACCCTGCCACAGCGACCGCATCTCGCAAGGCGGCGTCGGCGACCAATGCTCCCCCAAATGAGCCCAAACCGGCTTCGTCCGAAATGACGATTTGAATCGCGTTGTACAACGCTTGCTCGGTCGCGTCGTCGAAGCCACTGGCATCCGAGGCCACGCGACCTGCGTATTGCTGGGTCCAGGTGAGATCGGGTTCCCGCTCGTTGACGCCCGGGTTGACGTAATCGACCATGTACCCGTAGGCGCGGTACGCAGCCAAAATCGTCTTCTTGTGCCAATCGTAGAGCTTGTCGTTGCTGTTCACCCAACCCGGGGCGTTCCAACGCAGCACACTCACTTTCAAGTCGGGGTTGAGTTGCTTGGCGTCCGCAGCGAGGGCAAACCCCGGAACGCGCCTGACGTTTGCCGTTTCACTCTCGAGCCGCATCGACGCTGGATCTGGCCCCGTAGAGTTGTTGCGGTCGTTGCCCATCTCGATCTTGACGTGTGTCATGATCGGGTCGGAGCCGCCAAACAAGACCCTCAACAATTGCGCATAAGCGTCAGGTTGCTGAGCCTTGTAGTCCATCAGCAGCGCGCTGGTACCATTGGCGCTCAACACGCCGAACCCCTTGAACGTCAACCCGTTGACGTTGTCCGCGCGGACGTCGTCGCCATCCAACGTGATCTTCGTCGCGTTACCCCCACTCGGCGTTTCTTCGCAAGCGACGGGAGACACAATCATTCCATCCGGTGGCGCCTGCCCCCCCGCGCCGGCATCGCTTCCCCCCACACCCGAGCCGGACGGGCCACTGCCGCCGCTCCCCCCAGCAGGTGCGGTGCTGGAAGCGGTCGGGGAAATGTTGGGACCGCCCCCCGCCGCGTCGCTCGTCACCCCAGAGGTAGCATCGGGCGTGCTCGCGTTGGCCGGCGGGTTTCGCGGCAGCGCGGGGCCCGACGATAGGGAAGAGCTGGCACTCGGGCTACTCGCGGCAGTGGTGTTGGGCCCCGCCGTCGGATCTGCGCCGCCGTCGATGTGATCCTGTGACGTTGAGGTCTCACTGCAAGCGAGAGCCAACCCCAGCAGCAACGAGTGAGACAGGGTATGTTTCATCGCCAAGCACTCGAACGGATTTGGCACCGCCATGGCCCGGAAGCTGGCATAGGTCATTGCTGATTACCAGGCGCAGGCAGCGAACCGCGCGAACCAAACGTTCTGGCCACAGCACGCGATCGCGAATGCAGGCAAAGAACAGTGTGGTCGCTTTTGGATACGTTTCCAACGCTGCGATGTGAGGCCTCACCCGAGAAAGTGGGAAAGGCTTTCGACGCTCACGCCATCCACCAGACCCCATCGCCCCTCACACCAACAGCTCTTCCACGAGCCCGTCGGCTTCGCCGATGGGCTGCTCGACGCCCACCGCATGCGCGACCGTCGTCAGCAAATCCGCCATGTGCCGACCTCCACCGAACCCGTTGTCCCGAGACAAGTGCAAACCGGTCTGAAGCGTTCCGCCCGCATTGCCGGCGAGAATGATCGGTAGGTTGGCGAAGCTCCCGCTGGGACCGTCCGATGTCGAGTTGGCCCACAGGATGACCGTCTTGTCGAGTAGCCCGTGCTGCTCGAACTTAGTCAGCCCGCGCGCAAACGTCTCGAGGCGCACTCGATCGATCTCCGCGTGCGCATCCTCTGCCACGCGATCATTGCCGGCGGCACCGTCCGACTGGACGCGGTGGCTGATATGGTGAAAGGTCCACCCCCGCTCATTCGAAGGCACGTCGTACAGGCTCGAGTCCTGCCCGTCGCCGTGTTGCAGAGTTCCGACGTGGTTGAGGTTGCAGGAGAACGCGAACACAGCCAGCTGCGTCTGCAGCTCGGCGATGTGTTCGACCTGTCCGTTCCGCCTGTAGATGCCGTCCGACTCCTCGATCGCGGCAACATCGAGCACATCCTCACTACACATCCCCGCCTGCGCCGGCATCTCCGCCATACCGCTCTCCAAATCACGCAGCCCATCGAGGTGAAGCTCCAGACGTGCTCGATCCCGCTGACTCAGATCCGTGCGGCCAAGTAGCGTCGCTAAATCGTCTCGCACGAAGTCGAGCGCGGTTGCGCGACGTTTCAACCGATCGTTCAGCGCGGCGTCCACCATCGCCGCATCGGCCGGAGATGCGGCGAGCTGCATCAACGCTTGATACACCGCGTATGGGTTGCCTTCCGCTTCCCGCACTTGCCCCGCGGCGATGAACGACATGCGCTCGTCGATGTAGCCCGCTTTCATGCCCGAATAGAGCGCCAGCGGCTCCGCACCGTCGGGGTTGAGGTAGGGTGCGAGGATGGTGTCGATCGACGGCGCGGTCGACGTCGCCATGTTACCACCACCTGAATAGGGAGCTCCGGTGAACGTCTGGGAGTAACCTTGAGCGTGCGTGTCACCCGTCGGACCCATGGGATGGGAAAAGCCTTGGCAGAACGAGATCCAGTCTTCGAATCCCGCCAGAGCGCCCGCCGCGTTGGGATCCGTTGAAAGCTCCGTCACCCGCTCGCCGGGGGTGCTGGGCCAGAAGCGATCTTGCACGACCCCGTTACAGACGCCGATGAAGAACGCGAAGCGCGGCTCGAGGCTCCCCGCCCATGCGGAGCGATCCGGCGCGCTTTCCAAGAACGGCAGCCCGATGGCGATACCGGCCGAACCGCGCAAGAACGCACGGCGATTCAGTCCCGGCTGACGAATGGCGCGACGGACACGAGAGTCTTTCATGGCGAACCTCTACGCGTGTGAAAGGCAGAACTGGTGACCAGTTCCAGCACCAGCTCGGACAGCGAACTGGAATCGCCTTGGCTACGCGAGGTCAGCGTGTCGACCAACGCGGCGTCGTCCACGCCCAAGTCGTGAGCCAAACCGTACGCACTGAGGTGCGCGGCGTAGCAGCGATGCGCTTGCTGGGACTCGGCGACCAACTGCATCAGCTCGCCAGCACCAGAAAACTCGAGTTGCCCTTCCTCGAAGGGATACGATGCCACCGTGTCGACGGGCTGACCGTTGTCCAATTCCCGCACGCGTCCAAAGCCATCGAAGTTCTCGAAAGCGAAGCCCAACGGGTTGATGTACAGCTGATGACAGGTGCCGCAGTTGGTGGGCTCCGTCAGTGATTCGACGCGTTCGCGGTTCGTCTCACCCATTGCCTCCTGTACGTTCGGAAGTGCTATCTCGTTGGGCACCTCTGCACACAGCACATCGTAGTTGAGCTGTACCCCGCGCGCGATTGGGTTCGGAGTGAGGTTGTTCGAGTCCAGAGTCAAGAACGGCAGCTGCGTGAAGAACCCCTGCCGCCCTGCGGGAAGATCGATCATGGCCAACTCCTCGCTGCCCGGTCCGGGCACGTCGTACAATGCCGCCATCGTGTCATTCGCAAACGCGAACTCAGAGGTGAAGATGTCGCGAACGCCGAGCCCCTCTTGGAAGAGGTGATCGAAGAACCGCTCCGCCGCCTGTTCGAGATCCGCGTTGTCGACGGGGTCGAAGCCGAGCACCTGGCTCGAATCCTTCGCGATGTCCCGGTAACGGCTGAAGTGAAACGTCTCCGAGTGAAAACGCAACAGCGAACTCTTCGCGGCCGGCGACGCCAACAGTCGTTCGGCCGCGCTGCGCAGCCCCGCGTCCGTATCGAGACCTCCCGCCGCCGCCACGTCCAAAAGCTCGTCCGTCGGTGTGGTGTTGGTCACGAAGTAGGCAAGTTTGGTCGCCAACTCGTAGCCATCGAGGCGACTGTCCACCTCGCCCGCCTCGATGCGATACAGAAAGCGCGGCGACTGCAGCAGCACTTCGAGCACCAGCCCCGCACCTCCACTGAACGCGTCCGGCGCCGAAGGCAACGCCGCCCCCGCTTCGAAGATGGCGCCGAAGGTCGCCAACTCCTGCGCAGTCAGCGGCCTGCGATAGAATCGGCGCCCCACTCGTTGGACGAATTCCGCGGCGTCACTCCCCGAGTACACCGCCGCCAACGAGTCCGGATCTTCCGCGATACGCAAAGCCAACGCCTCGGCCGCGGTCGCATAGTCCACGACCAGCGGCTTTCCCACGTACAACCGCTCTTCGTTGTTGCTGTACGTCGAGGGCGCGACGTCGGGTGCCAAGCGATCCAGCCATTCGGTGGGGCCATCGAGACGCAGGTTGTCCCGTACGCTGTTCTCCCATTGCTGGTGCGTCAGGCGGATGTGGCGGAAGTTCTCCGGCACTGCATCGAGCCGAAGCGGCAGCGCCGCGCCCCCCGTGGGGTCGAGCGGTTCATCATCGACGCTCGGGTCGTCGTCTCGACCCATCGAGTCGGGATCCATCGAATCGGGATCCATCGCGACCGGACCATCGTCCGCAGGATCGGTACCGCCACTCGTGTCTGCTCCGCCGGGCGAGCCCGGTTCCGCTGGTGCAGGGTCGTCGACGCCGTCATCGCTCGAGTGCGCCATCGACGTGTCGCTGGTGCCCCCACATCCAGCGACCAGGCACAACATGGTAACCCATGTCAGTGGGTGTTTGATTTTCACGTCAACTCGCCAGTCCATTGTCGTCCAACCTGGTCACGATGAAACCCGCGCAACCAGACGACGAATGCCGTCATGTTGCCAAACCTTGTCCGCTCTTCTGCAACCTCGGTTGTTTCACCAGCAGGACCCAGAAAGATCTGTCCCAACTGGATAGGTCGTGGGCGTCGCCCTGGTTCTGGATGAGCGTTCGCGATGCGCAAACGCTCATTCATCCAACAGAGAATGGAGTCGAGAAAGCGACTGCAACGGGTGCGGTTTCTCGGGCCCTCACCCAATGGGGGCTGAAAGAACTGACCGGCAATCGTGCTCGCCCATCAAGAATGCTGCTCCGGCCTGGGTGGGCGTTTCGTCAGTGAGGTGCGGTGGTCTGAGGATGAATTGTTGCTCGTCACACATCGAGCGCTTCGCAACAGACGCGCCGTGGTTCACGGCGCGGGGCGTCGATGGTATGTTCGCCGCGATGGACGGTAGAGTCTTCTCGCGTGAGCTGCGCAACGCGTCCTTGATGGGCCTCGCGCTGCTGTTCCTGGCGTGCACGTCGAGAGAACGGGGCTCGAGACAGGTTGGCGCGAATTGCGAAGAGGACGTCGATTGCGGGAGTGGGCACTGCAACACCGGCAAAGGCCAATGCGTCGAATGCATCGTGGACGCGCACTGCGGCAACAACGCCTACTGCGACGACGCCGAGTGTCGCCAGCTCGGCGAGTGTGCAACGGACGAGGACTGCCCGAAGGGGCAGAGCTGCGATGAAGGCGAGGCGCGCTGCCAGAGGGCTCCCAGCAGGCCCGGGGAGGCGACGGACGATGACCCCATCGAAGCCGGTTCGAAGGACGAGCCCACGGATGGCAAAGCGAACGTCCCAGCGAAGGCCGGCGACGCCGGTTCGAAGAACGAGTCCACGGACGGCGAAACCGACGTCGCAGAGGACGACGAAGTCATGAGCTCGACGGATGAAGACGTCAGTGGCATCGACGGCCCACCCATGGCCGATGGCGGCAGCGACGAAACGGACGGCACGGTGACGCCCGTCGATGACGCTGGAACGCCCACCGCGGTTGAGCCGGCACCAACCTGTACCGAGGGGACGCCCGCGCTCATGGTGCTCGTCTCCCAGGCTGGGTCGATGTTGTCGTCCCGGTTCGAGTTCGGATCGGCGCCCTCACCCTACGGGTCCCACGAAGATCCGTGGGAGGCCGCTCGCGCCGCGGTGGCAGCGCTGCTCGATGCGGGCCACGCCCCACTGGTCCGTGCGTTTACAGGCTATGCCCCGCAAGACGGCGGCGAGTGTCCCGTCGTCGAAGCGTTTGACGACGGTCTGCCGGCGAACGACGCTCTGCAAACCGACCGCCGGCGCGAGACGCCGCTCGCCGAAGCGTTGAGTGTGGCTTACGCCGAGCTGATTGCCGTCACGAGTGGGCCCAAGCGCCTGATTCTGGTGACCAACGGCTCGACCGACCACTGTCCCCCGGAACTGATCAACAAGGGTTACTGGTGCGGACACGACAGTGCCATCGCCGAGGTGCAAAAGGCGTACGCCTCAAGTGTTCAGACCTCCGTCGTGGGGCTATTCAATCCCGCCCAGGATCCGGACGCAACGGACGCCGCGAACTACCTCCTCAACTCCCTCGCGCACGCAGGGGTGGGGCGAACGGTCCAACCGCCAAGCACTGATGTCTTGTTCTGCATCGGACGCGAGTCAGAAGTCCTACGAGGACAGACTCCAACCAATGACTTCTACGAGAACTGGCGACCGTGGGCTGCTGCCACCTACGCGAGCGATGGCTACACCTACTCAGAAATGCTGCATCAAGTCCCTGCAGATGACGTTGAGGGACTCCTGCTCGAGCTTGCGGGCTCGCCAGGGGCGAGCCCCAGCGCCACCTGTGACTGACCCACACCAGATCGCCTCGTAGGACAACACCTCGGCGCTCGGGGCCTTTCTTCGCATGTTGCTCAGCGCAAGATGGCGGTGTCCGCGCTGCACCAACCACCGCTTCGCGACCAGTCAGTTCCGCCAAAGAGCTCGGCGCCCGCAACGGGATAGGCGAGATC
>QJWJ01000201.1 GCA_003235365.1 Deltaproteobacteria bacterium | reverse complement strand
GCAGGCCCCATCACGCTCAAGATTGCCGCTCCCGGTTACTACCCGACGACGCGGGCCATCGAGATCGTGCCAGAGGGACGTACGGCATCGCAAATCCAGCTGGCCAAGGCCGGCCGCGCCAACATTCGGATCGCCGGCGGCGAGTTCAAGTTCCGCGCGCCGATCGAGTTCGAGCCCGGCACGGCAACGTTGACCGCCTCGGCGTCGGGCTTGCTGGACGAGTTGGTCGCGATGCTGACCGAGCAGTCCGAGTTGCGCATCGAGGTGCGGGCCCACACCGACGACTCGCTGCCGTTCCAGTCGGCGTTGACGCTGACGACGGATCGCGCCACGGCGATTCGTGAGCGACTGGTCGCGGGCGGTGTGGACGCCTCCCGCGTCTCGGCACGAGGCATGGGTGGAGCCAACCCCTTGGTTCCCAACAACAGCGACCGCAACAAGGCGAAGAACAACCGCGTCGAAGTGGTGATCCAGCAGTGAGTGGCCTTGTCTCGAAGTGCCCAGGCCGGGCGCTTCGAGGCATTTCACCCAGGTAGGCAGTCCGTCGGTGAAGAGAACCGGCCGGCTGCCGCAGCCGCAATGGGCTGGCAATCGACTTCCAGACGAAGTACAAGGCGGCCCGGTCAGGGCGGATAGCTCAGTGGTAGAGCGCTGGCCTTACAAGCCAGATGTCGTCGGTTCGACCCCGACTCCGCCCACCAACTCTGCGCTCGGGGATGCGTCGCGGGTGCTCGCGGCACCAGGGTGGGGAATGGCAAACGTAAGGGTGTGGGTAAGATGCACCTGCGCGCGATTGTGCTGGTGAGGACCGACCATCGCTGGTGCCAACGAGCATGCGTTGCCAGGGCTGCGGTTCAACGGACGTCTGGGGTCGAGTCCAGCGCAGCAGGGCCGCGTTCGTCCACGAGCAGCGTCTCGGTGCGCCGCTTGATGACGCGCGTCAGCTGAACGGCGACGGTCACCGTGGCGGCCAGGCCTACCCAGAACAAACCTTCGGTCCAGGGGTTCTGCGCATCGTCGCCTGGCGTGGTCAGCACCTGCAGAGCACTGCCGACGTAGACGTAGGCGAGCGTCGACGGCGCTTTTCCGAGTGCCGAGGCAACGACGAAGTCGCGTTGGCGTATCTGACTGACGCCCATCAGGTAGTTGAGCACGGCAAAGGGAACGACGGGAGACAACCGCAGCAGAACCACCCACACGAAGCCGTGTTGGGCGGCGGCGTCGCGCACGCGTCGCCAGCGAGAATCGCGCGCCAGTGTTCGCTCGACCCAGTCGTGGCCGACGTATCTGGCGAACAGGAAGTTCAGCCACGCCGCCACGCTCGCCGCTGGCAACGCGATGGCGAACCCCGGCAACGTTCCGTAGGCAAAGCCCGCCAGCAGCGTGAGTGCCGAGCCCGGGGCGACCAGCAGCGAACCGATCGCGTACAGGGCGACGTAGCAGGCGATCCCCCGAGCCCCCGCCTGCTTGAACCAGTTGGCCAGTGCGAGGACGTATTGGGGGGCCGGGGTGACCAGCAGCACCAGCGCGACCAGCGCGACGAGCAATCCGAGCCACCATCGAAGTCGCGTGCGCATCGACGGGGCACAGTGCTGGGTCGCCGACGATGGCGCAATGGGGCGAGCTTTTCGGGCTGGGGCCCGGCCAGTTGTCGGCCGCGTCGGAGAGCTGTTTTGTTTTTTGAAGTTTCTTCTTGTGGACGACCGCGTCGAATGTGTTAGGAACCCGCTCACTTCCGAATGCGGCGGTAGTTAAGTCGGTTATAACGCCGGCCTGTCACGCCGGAGGCCGCGGGTTCGAGTCCCGTCCGCCGCGCAAGGATCCAAACATTCCCTGTTTGAGGGAACGCAACGAACCCCTGAAGCCAAGAGCTTCGGGGGTTTTTGCGTTGTGCTCGGAGCCGCGGACGACCCGCGCCACCCGAGGGATCGACTGATCACCGAGCGGCGCGCCGAGGGGGCCGAACGAGGGCCGTCCGGCGAGCCCGCAACCACGGGTGAGGGGTCGTTTTTCGGCGCTTCAGGGGACGACGAGCACTTCGTCGCCCCAGCGCACGAAACCTTCGAGCGCCAGATTCAAGTCGAGGTCGCGGTTGGATCCCGGTTTTCTGCGCTGGCCGGGGTTCGGCGTAGCCGCTACGGGATGCGGGTCTTTCGGCGGTGGCTCCGGAGGTTTCGGCATGATCGCGGCTCGATGGAGGGCAACGGTAGCCCTGCCGCCAAGCTTAAGGTCAGCTCCGCCCGCTAACAACCTGCTGTTTGCAACTGCCCGCGGCTCGCCGCTCACACTAAACTGCTCACTGATCATGGACTTGGACTGGGCTCACGCGCTTCCGGTGGGGATCTTGATGTTCGTCGGTACCGTTGTCGCTGCAATGCGTCGAAGAGCGGGGCGCAGCTTGGCGCAACGGCAATTCCCGCGCCTGGCGGAACGACTCGGGTTGCGCTTCGAGGCGCCGCGCTACGACGGCTGGGTGGGGCAGCTCAAGGGAGCATTCGAGGGTCACGATGTGTTGGTCCAGCCGGACGAGCGCGCGCGGATTGTCGTACTGTTGCGCCAGCCGCTCCAGATCGATCTGCGCACCTTCCAGCACTGGAAACGGGCTCCAGAGGGCAAGAGCGCCTTTTCGTTCAAGGAGCGCAAGCTCAACGCATGGCTGCCCAATCGCTGGTGCGCTGATGGGCTGGAGGGGGTGTTGGGAGACAACGGCGCATTGGCTGCAGCGCTCGATGCGCTGCGGGTCCACCCGCACGTCAAACAGCTGGTATTGGACGAAGAGCGGCTCGAGTTCACCCTCGACTACGGCTCTCCTCCGTACATTCCCGCCGGGGACGTTCAAGCCTTGTTGCAGAGCGGCGCGCGCATCGTGGGCGAGGTCGAGGCGTGTTTCGGCGTTTGAGCCTCGCCGGGTTGGTCTTGCCCGGGTTGCTCTGGGCGGGTGACGGGCGTTGCCAGTTGCAGTTCGAGGTGAACTACCTGGACGAACCGGGTGAAGGATTCTTCGACGAGGCATCGTGGGCGGAGGCGGCGGGCAACACCGGGACGACCCTCGGAGAGCAGCGTCGTTTGGCGTTCGAAGCCGCGCTCGAGATCTGGGCCGCGGCGCTCGACAGCCCGGTGGCGATACGCGTGGATGCGCGCTTCACGACTGACCTGTTCTGTGACGCCTCGAATGGCGTGCTCGGACGCGCCGCGCCGGCGAGCGCGCTGCAGGGTTTTTCCGGTGCGCCCACGGGGTATCGGTTCTACGCGTCGGCGCTCGCGGATCGCTTGGCGGGCTATGATCTGAGCCCCGGCGATCCCGACATCGTCGCGGAGTTCAACGCTGCGCTAGACACTGACGGCTGCCTCGCCGAGCGACGTTGGGACTACGCGATCGAGGCGTCTGCTGGTCCGACGAGCCTGCTCAACACCGCGCTGCACGAGCTGGCGCACGGTCTGGGTTTCACCAACTTCGTCGGCTCCGACACGGGCAGCGGCAAGCCGGGGTTCGGACCATTCGATGGCTTGTTGTTCGATGCCGTGCTGGGACGCTACTGGGACGAGATGAGTCCAGAGGAGCGCGTGCAGTCGGCGCGCAGTCCGAGGCAGCTGCTTTGGGCCGGAGCGGCCGTCAATCTCGCGGCTCCGAGTGTGCTTGCGAGGGGCGCGCCGTTCTTGGACGTGATGAGCGGCGCAGAACGCCGCGTGTTCGACGTCGTCAGTGAGGTGCCGGGGACCGTGCGACCGAGTGAGCGCGTCGCGGGGGGACCACTGGTGGTCTGGAACGAGTCGACGGGCTGTGAGCTTTCGGCGTTGCCCCCGTCCGCAGTCGTGTTGGTAGCCGAAATTCCGGGCTGTGCGTCGTTGACCGAGCTGCTTTTGCGCGCTCAGCGCGAGGGAGCGTCGTCGGCATTGGTCGCAAGCGTCGCGCTCCAGTCGCCTCCCGTGGCGCCGACTCTCGACACCGATGGGGTGCGGTTGACGGTGCTGGCCCTCACCGCGGTGGACTGGGCGCAGCTGGGCGACTTGGCCGCGGGTGGAGCAACGGCGGTGTTGCGTACGCAACCGCAAGGTCGGCTCGGGGTGAGTCGGGGCATGGTGTTGATGAACGCCACCGATCCGGCCGTCGACGGCTCGTCGGTCTCGCACTTCGACCCGATTGCGCGCCGCGACGGCCTGCCTGCGCTCGGTCTGCTGATGGAACCGAGCGTCACCGACCGGGTCGCCAACGACGTGACGGATCTGAGTGTTTACCTGTTGCGCGATATCGGGTGGGCCGATGCCGAGTGTGGCAACGGCATCGTCGAGCCCGGCGAAGGCTGCGACCAGGGGACGGCCAACTCCGACGAGGAAGCCGACGCCTGTCGCGAAGACTGCCGAATCGCGCGCTGTGGTGATGGTGTCGTCGACCGAGGCGAAAGCTGCGACATCGGGCCTGCACTGGGAGAATGCCCCCGCGACTGCGGGGTCGACACCGCGCCCACGTGGCCCGATTGGATCGACCCACCGCCTTGGGACGGACCGCTCGGCGACGCTGACGCCGGAAGCTGTGGCGCTGCCGATGAGTGCCCGCCTGGCGGACCGGGGCCCACGCCGGATGCTGCGGGCACGGTGGATGCTGGCGTCCACGGCGCGGCCTTGCCAGATGCTGCGGTTCGGCCGTCGTCGCCTGACGCCGATCCCGCCGGCGTGGTCGAGGCGGGGGCCGGCGCTCGAGGCGACGTACGTCGCCGCGGTGTCGACGATTCGAGCTCGAGCGGTTGTCGTTGCAGCGCCGTCGGGGTCGAGCGCCCCCGCGTCTGGGAGTTGACCGCCGCGGCGCTGCTTGGCTGGATGCTTCGTCGTCGGTCGGCACGGCGTCGCGACGTCTCGCACTGACGGCTGGGGTGGCCGTCGAGCGGCTCGTCGTCAGTCGGTCGTATCCGGCGCATCGCCGGAGGGCGCCGCACCTTCGCCCGCGGGGCCCGTCGGTCCGTCCGCGATCTTACCGCTGCGTAGCTTCATACCGCCGTACGGCGCCACCACCTCGATGTTCTCCCAGGTTGCATCGTACAGCTTCTTCATCTCCGCGAGTTTCGCAGGGTTCTTCTTGGCCAGGTCCTTGGTCTCACCCGGATCATCGGCGATGTTGAACAGCAGCGGCACTGGCGTGCTGCCTTTGACGATGATCTTGTAGTCGCCTTGGATGATCGCGTGCCGTTCTGGGTTGTTGCGATCCTCGGGTAGGTCGAGCACGATCGGTTCGCGCTTGTCCGGCTTGGCCCCATAGACCTCGGGCACCAGCGAACTGCCGACGAACAGGCCTGGCTTCTGATTGACGATTTTCTCTGGAGCATCACCGAGGCCCATCAAGTCGAGGATCGTCGGTGCCAGATCGATGTGCGAGCGTCGTTCTTCGATGGCGCGGACCTTGGCTCCCGGCGCGTAGATGATCAACGGGACGCGAGTCAGCACTTCCCACAGCTCGAAGGCGTGCTTGTACATGTCGTGTTCACCAAACGCTTCGCCGTGGTCGGCGCTGATGATGACCGCGGTGTTCTTCCACCACGGCTGCTTCTTGGCGTAGTCGAGCAAGCGCCCGATGTGCATGTCGGTGAAGAAGACCTCGGAGTCGTAGCGATCCCGGGCCTTTTTACCGAACACCGGGCTTTCGGGGTGTTGGATGTACTGATCGTGCGGGTCCATGTAGTGGTACCAGAGGAAGAACTGGCCATTGGTGTTCTCCGCGTCCGATAACATTTCGATGGCCATGTCGGTCATCTTGTCGCTCGTGACGTGCTTGTCCGTTTCGTTGTCGAAGTCGATGCCATCGACGACGCGCCAGACGTCGAACCCTTGGTTGAGCTGCTTGCCGCGATCGAAGTAGGCGTGCCCGTGCCCGCCCATGGTGCGGATCCCCTTCTGCTGCAAGATCTCGGTGAAGAACAGATTGGAGTCGGCAAACGTCGCGAAGAACCAACCCGAACGATACACCGACGACGGATAGCGTCCGGTGAACATCGTGGCGACGCTCTTGGCCGTGTAGCTCGACGCGGAGTAGGCGTTGGGATACACGACTGATTCTTTGGCGAGCGCCGTCAAGTTGGGCGCGATGTTGCGGTCGTAGCCGGTCCACGGCATGTGTGCCCGCAAGCTGTCGACGGTGAGTAGCAACACGTTCAGCGGCTGCGCGGGTCCGGGCGCTGCGGGCGTGGGTGTGGTGGCGGCGGCCGCGGCAGTGGTGGTCGGCACGGCGGGCGCACTCGGTACGGCCGCGGGCGGTTCGTTCGCCGTTTGGGTTGACGGCGCCGTGTCGCTGTCCGATTTCTTGCAAGCGAAGGGCAGGAGGGCGATGAGGAGGAACCAATGTTTCATGTTGCGTTTCGTTGGTGAAGAGCTCGCTGCGAGCGAGGGGCTGGGCGCGGGCGGACGAGGGGCGTCCTGCGAGGAATGGCTACCGGTCACTGGATGCGCCTTGCCGTTTCGGCGAGAGGGGGAGGGTTTCGTCGGCCGTGCTGGTGCTCAACCAGTGGTCGAACTCGCTGGTGGCTTGCGCGGTGGTGGCCACGACAACGGACCGTTCCCCGTTCGACAACCAGACGAGGCCCCACTCGGCGTTTGGGGTGATCATCGAACACCACTGCGAACCGCTGGCAAACCGACGTCGTTGCCAGCACAATCCGAGTGAGCGCTTTTCGACGACGACCTCCGACCTCAGTTCGACTCGGGTGTGTTGCGTCAGTAGCGCGCAAGTGATCAGGGTGAGTAGCGCCGGAGCACCGACGAGCAGGGCGTAGCTCATCCAGTGGGTTTGCGCGAGGGTGGACAGTTGCGAAAGCAACACGTTGAGCAACTGCGCCGTCGTCAAAATCGTTACGGCCGCCATCGCAAAGGTTGCTCGGCGCAGTGCCGGGGGTGGGGGTACGGTACGTCGATCTGGCGTGGCGCTTGCGACGTCGAGGCGCAAACGTCGCGTGGCGTGTCCTCCGACAAAGAACGGCACGCCGAGCGCTTTCGCCAAGGACCCCGCGACCGAGAGCGCGCGCCGGACGTCACCGCTGTCGAACAGCGTGCGCGGTTGGCTCCCCGTCGCGCCGCGGATTTGGAGCCAACCGTCGATGTGGGGATCCCAATCGACGGCGATTGCCTGCAAGTTCAGGTCGCCCGCGGCTGTCGGTGTCGGCGCCTGATACACGATGCGGGGGCGACGCCCCGCGATGCCGATGGCAAGGGCCAGCAGTAGCGTCGCCACTCCGCCGAGGGGGATCTGGTCGGCGGGCGCGACGATCAGGCTCGAGACGCCCGTCAATGCAAACAACGCACTGACTGCGAGCAATCCGCCGTTGTCCGTCTGGCGGACGGCGATTCGGCTGCCTCGACACTGCACGTTCATGAGCGATGGACGCCGACGGGAGTCGACGCGAGTCTCTGTTAGCAACAGACAACCGCGCTCGAAAGCAGATCAGCTCCGAAAGCCGCGGCGAGCGCCGACTCTCCGGCGTCGAAAAGGCCTCGAGACGGTGGTCACCCACCGGGCCGAGGCGCCACACGGTGCTCCGCTGCGCGATGGACTAGTCAGACGAAAACGCCGTTGTTGCGCTGGTTCGGTGCCCTCGAGCGGTGAAGAAAGCGGGCGCAGAGCATTGAAACGGCCGTTCTTCCGAGACCGTCGGTCGGCGCGTTCGACAGTTTGTCATTTTCGTTCGGACACTGCCCGGCGTGACGTGTAGGCGAGTCGGAAAGTGGGCAGCGCGTCCAGAATGTGCCACAGCGGCAAGCATGCGCACGATGGCGACGACGAGTGTTTTCGCGCTGGCGCTGGCCTGCTCGCGCCAACCCGACGCGAACCCGACCCCTGCGGCGACGTCCAACGTGGAGGTGCTCGCAGCCAACGTGGTGCGGGATCTGGCCCCGACAGCCCAGACGCCAGCCCCGCTGCCCGAGCCGGTGTTGCCGGTGGTGACCCTCGATGGTGTCACGCACCCGTATCCGGTCACTCTCGTCGGCGACGGCGCGGCTCGAATCTACAGCCGCGGCATGCGAACTTGGATCTACGAGCGCCCCGACCGGAGCTCCCAGCGGCTTGGCTACTTGCGTGTCGGCGGATCCGCACCGATTTCGGGAGAGCCGAAAACCGGAGCGAGGTGTTCGAAGGGGTACTACCCGATCGCTCCACGCGGTTTCGTCTGCCTCGACAGCCGAGCGACTCTCGACGCCGGAGATCCAGCGGTGGTTGCCGCAATGGAGCATCCGCCCGAGTTCGGTCGCAAGCTGCCGTACATCTACGGCACGGTGCGAAACCCGGGGCCGGTCTATGGGGCGTTGCCCAGTGGTGAACGATTGCACCAGACCGAGCCCGACATCGAACGGCGCATGCCGCGCTGGCTCGATGCCGACGGGGAGATCGGAGCGAGTTACGCGCAAGAGGTATGGGTTTCAGGTGAAACGCCGTACGACCCTCGGCAAGCGTGGCAAGAGCGGCATAGCCGGGGAGTGCCGACCTTTCTGCAGGGCGGTCAACCGCTGGCTGGGCTGAACGGCAAGTCGCGCTCGGCCGACGCGCTTCAGCTCGGGGAGATGTTGCCCAAGGCCGGGTACGCCTTCTTCCACACGTTCCTGTTCGAAGGGCGGCGCTACGGCATCGATACGGAGTTGGAACTCGTGCCCACCGATCGGCTGCGGCCGATCCGCGGCTCGGAGTTTCACGGTGTCGAGATCGGCAAGGACGTTCAGTTTCCGTTCGCGTTCGTGCGTCGCCCGGACGCGAAGTTCCGCGACGGAAGCAAGGCCGACTACCGCGCCGTACTGCCCTTGACCGGAAAGCAGCAGTTCTTCGACGAGATCCTCCACTACGAGACGAGCGACGGTCAGTGGATTTCCGACCGCGCCGCCTCGCGGCTCGATCCCGCCAAGCGCATGCCTGGCTGGGGCAAGAAGGGCGAGAAGTGGATCGACATCAATCTGTCCAAGCAGACCTTGGTGCTCTACGAAGGCACGGATCCGGTGTACGCGACCCTGGTCTCGACGGGCGAAGCGGGGCTCGAGGACCCCGAAACGACGACAGCGACCAAGCGCGGCGTGTTTCGCATTCACACCAAGCACGTCTCGGCCACCATGAGCTCGCGTGAGATCGGCGAGGAGTTCGAACTGCGCGAGGTGCCGTACGTGATGTACTTCGACAAGGAAGGCTACGCATTGCACGGCGCGTACTGGCACGACCGCTTCGGGATGCCGAAGAGTCACGGTTGCGTAAATCTGGCGCCTGAAGACGCTCGGCGGATCTTTCACTGGAGCGAGCCCACCCTTCCCGCGGGGTGGCACGGGGTATTGTCGCCCTTGAACGGCACCGTGGTGTTCGTCCACCCATGACCGCCCCGACGGTACCGCTCGTCGATTTGGCTGCCGTCCACGCCGAGCTGCGCGACGAACTGCTCGAGGCGATGGCACGCGTGCTCGATTCGGGCCGGTTCGTGCTGGGGGACGAGGTGGAAGCGTTCGAGCGGGAGGTCGCACGAACGTTGCAGGTTCCGCACGCCGTGGGGCTCTCCAACGGTACGGACGCATTGGTATGTGCTTTGTCGGCAGCAGGAGTGCGGGCAGGTGACGTGGTGCTGACCACGGCCTTCTCGTTCATCGCGACCGTCACGGCGATCCTTCGGGTCGGAGCGGTTCCGCGCTTCTGCGACATCGATCCGCACAGCTTCAATCTCGAGCCCCGGTGTCTGTCGGATGAACGTCTCGACGGCGTCAAAGCCGTGGTCGTGGTTCACCTCTTCGGTCGCGCTGCAGATGTCGCGGCCATCGCCGAGCGGGTGGGGGACATTCCGATCGTCCAGGACGCGGCGCAGGCGTTCGGTGCTCGCACGGACGCGGGTCCCGTCGGGGCGCTCGGACAGGCCGCGGCCTTCAGTTTCTTTCCAGGCAAGCCCCTCGGCGCGTTGGGTGACGGCGGGCTGCTGACGACGAGTGATCCCCAGTTCGCCGAAGCCGCGCGTCGCCTGCGGGTGCATGGCCGGGGGCCCGAGGGAACGACGGAGCTGGTCGGCGGCAACTACCGCCTGGATGCGCTGCAGGCGGCGTGCTTACGCGTCAAGTTGCCCCACGAGGCCCAGCGTCGCGCGCTTCGTGGGGCCAATGCCCGAGCGTACGATGCCGCCTTCGCGGACTTGCCCGGAGTGACGACGCCGAACGCTACGCAAGCACCAGACGGCTCGCACGTGTGGTCGGTGTACGCGCTTCGAGTTAATGGCAAGCGCGACGCTCTGCGGGCTCATTTGGCCTCATGTGGCGTCGAGAGCGCCATCTACTATCCCAGACCGCTGCCGCGCGAAACCATGCTCGGCTCGAGCGCTGCTGCCGAGGGGCAATTCCCCGAAGCCGAGCGCGCGTGTCGGGAAGTGTTGGCGCTGCCGGTTTGCGCCGAGCTCGGCGCTTCGCGAGTGGCTGCCGTGATCGCAGCGGTGCGTGGGTTTTTCGGCCGCTGAGGCGAGGGCTTGCCGGTCGGGACGGTCCGCTGTATGCAAAACGGCTCGAGCGGATGAGGACGATGAGCAACAGGAACCTTGCGTGACTGGCGGCGTGAACGGAACCATCGTCGAGCGCACTTGCGCGATCTCCGTAGATCTGGACGAGATCCCGAACTACGGCGCAATCCACGGTGTGCAGTTGTGCGACGTCGACGAGCACGCGGTCTACGATCGCGGGCTGCCACGGCTCGAGGCCTGGGCGCGGCAGAGCGACGTGCCGCTCACGCTCTTTGCCGTAGGCAGTGATCTGAAGCGCCCGGCGGCCGCCGAGGGCCTATCGCGCATGGCCACGGCGGGTCACGAGATCGCCAACCACTCGTTCGATCACTTCTACGATTTGACGCGCCGCTCGCCGTCGGAAATGCACGAGCAGGTCGCCAAAGCGAACGAAGCCATCGCTCAGGCCACGGGCGCCCCTCCGGTCGGTTTTCGGGCGCCGGGCTACGTCACGACCGACGCCCTGTACGAGGTGCTCGACGAGGTGGGCGTGCGCTACAGCTCGTCCGTGTTCCCGTGCCCGTGGTACTACGCGCCGAAAGCTGCCTTGATTGGGCTCAAGGCCTTGCGGGGGCGACCTTCGCGCAGCCTGATCGACGATCCGCGCGTCCTGTCGGCACCGGCCGAGCCGTATCGCATCGGCAAGCCCTATTACCGACGAGGGACCGGCGTGCTCGAGTTACCGATGGCGGTGACGCCCTGGTTGCGCCTGCCAGTGATTGGGACGAGCCTGGTCGCTGGCGGCCCGGCAGGGGCGGAGTGGCTGGTGCGTCGACTGATCGGCCGCAAGTTCATCAACTTGGAACTGCACGGCATCGACGTACTCGACGCCAGCGACGAGCTCGGAGCTCTCGGCCGACATCAGCCCGACCTGAGGATCCCAGCGTCGCGAAAGCTCCAGGTTCTCGACCGGGTAGTTTACACGCTGAGGGAAGCAGGCTACAGCTTCCGTACCCTCGCGGAGGCTGCCCAGCGCTTGGGCGACGATGACGTTTCGCCGTAGGTTTGGTTGGAGATCAGTTGCGAGATTTGATGCCGTGAGATCGACGCTGCAAGAATCGCCCGTGCAACTGGCACCCGTGCGCTCACGGGTCGGGCAACGCCGATTCAGTGGGGGAACGAACACCGTGGACGAGGTCGACCGATGACGACGGAACAACTGCAACAAGTGCTCGAAATGTGCGAAGCCCAGACGGAAGACGGGTGGGCGAAGATGCCGGAGGGGCGACTGTTGACACTGCACCTGTCGGCGCAGGGCGTGGGTTTGACGATTGGTCGGATCACCAGCTTGAAGCTCGGTGGGCCGCAGGCCATTGCTCGCACCTCGCGCGACGAAACCTTCGTGTTCTCTCTGGAGAACGTGTTCGCGAGTGCGTTCGACGAGCCCAACACCAAGGGTCGCAAGGCCGGTTTCGTCTGAGTGACACGTAGCGCAGGGGCAGCTCGCCGCGACGGGCAGAGCGGCCGAGGCGCAGAGTGGCCGACGCGCCGCGCCTGGCGCGAAGGCGCGCCATCGCGCTGGCACCGCTGACAAAATGAGGTTATGCGGGGCCAATGAACGACCCGTTGAAGATTGGTTCCTTCTCCTTCGACTCCCGTCTTTTCGTGGGTACGGGTAAGTACGCCGACGTGGCTCAAACCGAAGCCGCGCTCGTCGAATCGGGCGCGCAAGTCGTGACCGTCGCGCTACGTCGCGTGGACTTGAGCGACCGCGGTGAGGGGTCGATGATGCGGTTGGTCACCAGCGGTCGATGGACCGTCCTGCCGAATACCGCGGGTTGCCATACGGCGGACGAGGCGATTCGCACGTTGCGGCTGGCCCGCGAGCTGGGCATTGCCGATCTCGTCAAGCTAGAGGTCATCGGTGATCCGCGCACCCTGTACCCAGACAACGAACAGACGCTCGAGGCCGCCAAGGTGCTGATCAAGGAGGGGTTCACCGTGTTGCCGTACTGCATGGATGATCCGGTGCTGTGCAGGAAGCTCGAAGACGTCGGCTGCGCGGCAGTGATGCCGTTGGCCGCCCCCATCGGCAGCGGGCTCGGGATTCGCAATCCGTACAACCTGCGGATCATCCTCGAGCAGGCCAAGGTCCCGGTCATCGTCGATGCTGGCGTCGGCACGGCGAGTGATGCCGCCGTGGCGATGGAGCTGGGCTGTGATGGGTTGCTGATGAACACGGCGATCGCGGAGGCCAAAGACCCGATCCGGATGGCGCGCGCGATGCGCATGGCTACCGCAGCGGGTCGCGATGCGTTCCTCGCCGGCCGCATGCCGAAGCGCTTGCACGCGTCGGCATCGAGTCCAGAAACGGGCTTGATTTGAAGCTTTCGGCGTTGCCGAAGAGTCGCTTGTTGCGCGCCGCTCCCGCGCTCGGCTACAGCGCGTGGGTTTTCTACATGGGCACTCGCCCCGCCGACTCACTGAGCCGACAAGTGAACGACAAAGTCGCCCACTTGTTTGGCTTCGGCTTGCTGGCGCTACTGCTCGTACCCGCGTTGAGTCGGCACGGGTTACCCGTTCGTCGCACAGCCCTCGTCGGCGCCGCGGCGCTGGCTACCGCGGTCGGTGGCGCGTTGGAGATCGTGCAACGGTTCCTGCCGTATCGCAGTGCGGAACTGGCAGATCTGGTCGCCGATGGGGCTGGCGCGGTGCTGTTCTGCTCGCTGCTGTACGTCGTGGGCGTCGGGCGCTCTGCGGGGTCGATTGACGGAGGCAGGGTTGCAAGCGCCGCTCCCGCGTCTGATCGCGATCACTGACGTCTGCGGGCGGGGGCTCGAGGCGACACTCGCCGCCCTGCAGCACCTGTGTGCAAACGCGCCGCGCGGCTCGGTGGCTGTGCAGTTGCGAGACAACGCGTTGCCGGTAGCGCGACGTCTGGAAGTGGCCAGGACGCTTCGGCGCGTCTGCAGCCACACCGGGCAGCGGCTACTGGTGAACGACCGCGCGGACATCGCTGCGTTGTGCGGGGCCGATGGCCTCCACCTGACCGAAAACAGCGTTTCGGCGGAGCGGATCCGCGGGCTGCCCGGTGCGGCCACCTGGTGGCTCAGCAGGGCCTGGCACGACCCGACGGTCCCGCCGGATCGCGCGGCGGATGCGCTGCTGCTTTCGCCAGTGCTGCAGCCGCGCAAGGGGAGCGCCGCCCTCGGTCTCGATGTGCTGCGCGCCGCGTGCGCTTCCGCACCACGCCACCGTGTTTACGCTCTGGGCGGAATTGCGCCGGAGGATATCGAGGCGATCTTGGGTACCGGAGCGGCGGGAGTCGCCGTGCAGGGGGCCCTCTACGACCAGCCGCAAGCGCTGGCACTCGCGCTCGAGCGATGCCCGGTTTGATTGCCTCGACGAGCAATCAAGATGCCAGCTCGCGCTTTCTCGCGACATCGTGCTGAACGGCCCTCGACGGGGCGACCCGGTCGGTCGTGACGCGGCAATGTCCCGTTCTGCGTCGCCGCGTGGGGTTTGGACTTCAGCTCCGCGGGGTTTCGGTCGTTCAGTGCGGGCGGCGAATGATCGATCCGTCCGCGAGCACCCCTGCCGTCTCCACGACTCCGAGGCCCCGTCACATCCTGTTGGTTGACGAAAGCGCCGTGGAGCGGGCGCTCTACCGAAAGATGCTGCTCGACAGTGACGAGCCCTACGTCCTCACCGAGGTGGCGTCTGGGGAAGCGGCACTCGAGCTGATGGGTGGTCAGCTGCCGGATTGTATGCTCGTCGACTGCCGTCTGCCGGGGCTGAGTGGGGTCGACCTGCTGCGCAAGCTCGCGGTGCTCAAAGGCGAAGTTCCCGTGCCGGTGGTGATGCTTACGGCACTGCCCGACGAGTTGCTGTCGTTTCGGGCCATGCAGGCCGGCGCGAGCACCATTCTCGCCAAGGGCGCCGTGACGCCGCGGGCCCTGCGTTCTGCCATCGACACGGCCATCGAGCTCGAGATCCCGCGCCGGCAGCGCATTCTCGAAGCCGAGTACGAGTACGCCTCCGTTGCGTACACGGGATGCGCCAAGGACCCCACGCCCGACGAACTCGCCCGGTTTGCGATCGCCTTGGAGCTGTTCCGCATGATGCGCGCGGTGTGTACCAACGAACCGTCGTGGATCCCGCGCGGGCTCGGCGTCGGGCGCTGAGCACGGGCTGTGCGCCGAAGCGACGCGGCGCGTTTGCCGGCCCGCCGCGGCCGCTCACGCGCCGGGTTCGAGCGCGACGGGCCGCCCGAGGCGCTCGCTCAGCAGCGTGGAAACCGTCGCCCACAGCTCCTGTCCCGACTTGCTCGCGATCCATTGGGCCCCGTCGTAGTCGAAGTGCCAGGCATGGGTGCCGGCGGCCATCCAAATTTGCCGCGCGGCGCGGTGGCTGTTGATGACGAACTTGGTGCCATCGGCAAACTCGAGGGTGAGGATGTCACTGGCGAGCTCCGCTTCGACGTCGTCGCCGATTTCGTCGATGGCGTCGAGTAGCCGCCGCAGGTGTTCACTGGCGACCTGGAGGTATCGTGCTTCGGAAATCTGCATGTGCTTCACTCGGTCCTCGGCGGCTCTTCACGCCTGGCGTGGGCTGCGCCGCCCTATTGGGTCGGCGGACTCGGTATGCACGCGGGCGCCAGACATTGAAAGCCCGGTTGGCAATCGGCGTTGGTTTGGCACGGCCAGGCGCATTTGCCGACTTGCACGTTGCAGCGGTGCGCCAAGCACTGAACGTCCGATTGACACGGAAATGCGATGGGCGCCGGTTGCGACATGGTGGCGGTTGGTTGGGGCGCGGGCGCGATCGGCACGCTTGCTACGGGCGCGGCGGGGGGCGGCGCGGCCGGGGCAACGGTGGGCGCAGGGCTGAACGGCTGCTGCGGTTCTGGCTCGCTACCGCCGCAGGCGTTCGTCCAGACCGCGCACCAGCAAGCCAGACCGAGAATCACGAATCGTCGCATGAGGGTACCTCCCGGTTGCGCAAAGCTACTGCCGGCGGTGAGGACAAGCAAGGAATCGACCCCCAAGCCGTCAGCGCGCCTGGGGAAACGCGATGACGTCGGTCAATGTCACACCGAGAGCGAGCGCCACGAGGCGCTCGAAACCGATGGCGTTGCCCGCGCAGGGCGGCAAACCCTCGTGCATTGCGGCAAGCAGCGACTCGTCGATGGGGATGAATGGCCGGCCGCGTTCGGCGCGCAACTGCGCATCCCGTTCGAAGCGCGCACGCTGTTCGCGCGGGCAGGTGAGCTCACCGTAGCCGTTGCACAGCTCGACGCCGCTCACGTACAGCTCGAAACGCTCTGCGACACTCGGGTCGTGCGCGCAGCGACGCGCCAAGGCCGCCTGGGTCGCCGGGTACTCGACGAGGAACACCGGCTGCGTCGAGCGCGCCAACTGAGGCTCGACCTTCTCGACCATCAGCTCGAAGTAGCGGTCCTCGTCGTCGCGCGCCAGCGCCACCGCATCGTCGACGTTCGCGAAACGCTGGAAGGCCTCGCGCACCGTCAGCCGTTCGAAGGGGGGACGCGTGTGGGGGGGCAAGGGCAACGCTGGGGCGCCCGCCGCGGTCGAGGCCAGACGTTGCGGTGCCAGGTGCTCGAACAGACCGTTGACCAGTCGCTCCGTGTCCTGCAGTACGGTCTGCATCGATGCAAAACCGCGATACCACTCGAGCATCGTGAACTCACGCTGATGCCACGGTCCCAGCTCTTCGTTGCGTGTGCATTGCGCGAACTGAAAAATCCGCGGCATGCCGCCTGCCAGCAGCCGCTTCATGTGAAATTCGGGGGAGGTGATCAACCAGTCGTCGCCCGCGGCTTGGGGATCGATGTACAGATCCGTGCCCGGGGCTGGGACACGGACGGGCGTGGTGACCTCGACGAAACCCTGGGCTCGCAGGTCGTCCCGTACCCACTGCTTGGCCGAGGCCAGGGCGCGGAGCGCAGGAGCGCTGTGGCTCAGGCGCGGAAATTCACCCGTCGCCGCAAACGCACCCGGGTGAACGGCTGATACACTGGCGTCGCACAACTGACCCGCGCGCAGCCAACCGGTCACTTCCAGCCACTGCCCGGGCCCAAGCTCCAGCGTCGAAGGCGTGTGCAGCTCGACCTGCAGCCGACTCAGCGCATCGCTCAATACCAGCGCGCTGCCCGAGTGCACGACCAATTTGCCGCACACACGTAGCGACCGACCACCGTGCTCGGCTGCGTTCAGGTCGCTTGGATACAGCGCTGGCTGCAGAGGCTCAGACACCGCCGAGCGCCAAGGTCGTGAAGCTCACCAGGTGACGCCCCATCCAGGTGCCGAACAGCGCCAACGCGATGACGACGGCGACGAAGCGCGGCAGGTGGGCGATGGTGATGTCCTGTACTTGGGTTGCCGCCTGGAACAGCGCCATGATCAGACTGACCAGCGCTCCCACGCCGACGACCGGCAGTGACAGGACCACCGCGAGCCACAGGGCGGTTTGGGCCAACTCGGCAGGATCTGCCATGGCCGAGAACTACCTCAGCCGGCGTCCGAAAGCGAGCCGCCGTCGCCGCTGGGGCTGCCGGGGGTACTCGGTGAGCTCGGCTCCGCTGAAGCGGGCGTGGCCGGTTCGGCCGGGCTCGTGTCGGAGAAGTCGAAATCGCCCTGGGTGCAGATGCCCTTGCCGCCGTTTTCCGGGCAGCAGACCGCCCCGGTGGCGCCGCGGTTGAGCGAGCGCAGGGTCTTGCAGACCAGGTCGCCACTGCAGTCGAGATTGTCGTTCTTGATGTCGCAGCGCTCGCCTTCGCCCTGCTCGGCACAACCGCCGAGCAACGGGGCGGCCAGGCACAGGGCCAGGGCTGCGACACAACGGAGCGACGTCAGGGTCAGGCGGGGCATGGGCGGCGGCTTACCAGCTGTTGCCGGGCCGTGTCTACTGGCCTGGTGCTTTGTGCGTGGCCGCCGAGCGCGGTCGGCCAAAAGTGGCGCCATCGCCGTCATTCGGCGCGCTCGCGCGCCTCGAGGGCGTCGGCGAACACGCCGACGTATTGAAACGCACTGGTGACGGAGAAAACCAACGAAATGTAGACCAGTACTCGTCCGACCAGCACCAGATCCACCTCTCCCAGGTCGTAGAAGCCCAGACTCAGGTGGTACGGGTAGCCGATGATCAGGCACAGGATGCCGGCCATCTGCAGTGCCGTCTTGGATTTCCCGCCGCGAATCGCCGCGATGACGAGCCCTTCGCTGCTGGCGATCGAGCGCAGGGCGGTGATCGAGATCTCCCGCGAGAGCAGCAACACCACCGTCCATTCGGCGATGCGTCCCATGGGGATCATCCAGATCAACGACGCCATCACCAGCAGCTTGTCCGCCAGGGGGTCGAGGAATTTGCCGAGCACGCTGACGATGTTCATGCGCCGCGCCAGGTAACCGTCGAGCAGATCCGTCAGCGCCGCAGCCGAATACACCAAGGCCGCCCAAACACAGGCTTTGGGAGTGCCCTCGTCCAGCAGCCAAAGCACGACCGGGATGATGGCGATGCGCGCCATCGTCAGGATGTTGGGCAGGTTCAACGCGTCTTTTTTCAGCGTCGAACTGCGCTTGCGCTTGGATCGCGACGCGTTCATCGAGCCGGAGGGTCTTCGCCCGTTTGACGGCCCAAATCAAGGAGCACGCTTCCCGTCCCAGAAAAGCCGATCATCGCGCCGAGCCCCGCCGGCGCTTCCACGGCGGGGACCAAGCGCGGCGTGACGGAACCGAGCCAGCCCAGCACCACTTCGGTTCGAACCACCAACGGCCGGTCCGCTCGGAGCTCGACACAACGCGGCTGGTCCGTCGAGCTGATCACGACTACGCCCTTGCCCGTCAGACTCACCGCGATGGGTGCCGTTTCCAGCAGGGGGTCGACGGTGCCCGTTTCGTATTGCACGGAAGGTTCGAAGGCCACCACGTGGCGTTCGAGCACGTGCAGGGCTTCGGCGTCGGTCTGCAACAGCGTCAAACGCAGCGCAGTGGGGGCGGCCAGCACGACGCGACCCGTCCCGAGCAACGACACCATCTTCGCCCCATCGGCGCCGAGCGAGGCGCGCTGTAGCTTCCCGCCCGTACGCCGTCGAAGGTTCTGGGTCGTGAAGGGAGCTCGGTCGTGACTGAGCAGCGCGATGCAGTCGGGCCGTACGGCCAACGAGCCATCGATGCGCGCCAACACTTGCCCGCTTTCGAGGCGCACGACCTTCGGCGTCTCGGGGAACACCAACTCGTGCTCTTGAACGAAGCGGTGCGTCTGCACCGGGACGTCGGGCCGCGCCGGGGGGGACATGGTCGCCGACGGGGCCACCGTGGGCACTGGTTCGAGCTTGGGCACGCCCGAAGGCGGTGGCATCTTCGGCATCAAGCTCGGTCGAAACGAGCCCGCGGGCGCGCTGCTGTTGAGGACGGGGCCGAGCTCGGCGATCTCCGATGCCGAAGGCACGCTGTCCGTGGTGCACAAGGCCGCCATGCGCTCGGCCATCTTTTCGTGTCCTCCGCGTTCGAAGGCCACGCGCGCTTTGTCGAAATCACCGAAGCGCTGATAGACGAGCCCGATGTAGCCCCAGGCACGCTTGTGTTGCGGGTCGAGGCGCAGCACTTCGTCCAGGTGGTCGCGCGCGGCTTCGGTTTGGCCCGTCTTGAGGTAACACAAGGCGAGATTGATGCGCGGGGTGACCTCGGCGGGCACGGAGCGGCACAGCGATTCGTAGATCTCGATGGCCCGCGGATACAGGCCGAGCCGGAAGTAGACGATGCCCAGCAGTCCTTGGCCTTCGACGTCCTTGGGCTGCAGCTTGAGCGCCCGTTCGAGTTCGGCCTTGGCGTCGTCGACCGAGTTGTCTTGGAGCAACTCGCTGCCGCGATACAGGTGGTAGAGAAATTCTTGATTGTAGCCGCCAGCGGACGGCGGGGAGTCCGACTGCGACGGCGGCGGACCGTGGCTGGGCCGTGAGCTGGTGCGACGCATCGCCACTAGTCCAAAGAGCCCTTCGTCGACGGAATGCCCGGTGCGCGCGGATCGAGTTCACACGCGGCGCGCAACGAGCGGGCCAGGGCCTTGAAGCTGATCTCCACGATGTGGTGGAGATTGGCGCCCTCGTGGAGTTTGACGTGCAGGTTGCAGCCCAGGCTGCGGGCGAACGCCTCGAAGAACACCTCGGCGAGTTCGCTGTCCCATTCGCCGATTTTGGCTTTCGGCATCGGCACTCGCCACACGAAATACGGGCGCCCCGACAGGTCGAGGGCGACCGTGACCAACGCCTCGTCCATCGGCAACGTCGCCGAGCCGTAGCGGCGGATGCCTTTGCGGTCGCCGAGCGCTTGCTGCATGGCTTTGCCCAACACGATGCCGATGTCTTCGGTCGTGTGGTGGCCGTCGATGTGCACGTCGCCTTTGGCCGCGACCGTCAAGTCGAACAGGCCGTGGCGCGGCAGCTGCTCGAGCATGTGCGACAAGAAGGGGATGGGGGTATCGATCTCGGCGCGGCCGGTGCCGTCCAAATCGATTTCGACTTCGATGTCGGTTTCACTCGTCGCACGCGCAACACGGGCTCGCCTCACGTCAAAACTCCTCGATCTTCCAAACGCCGTCCTCCAACAGCAGCTGGACCGTCCCAGCTGCGCCGTACGCGACGGTGGCGCGGTCGTCCCCCAACAGTTCGACACGTGCTGTCGGTAGCGACACCTTGAGCGCAGAGACTAGCTGAACCATTTCCTGGTGCTGGTCGCCCTCCCACGCGCTGCGCAGCATCTGCTCGGTCAAACCCTCCCGATGTCCGTTCGGGGCGAACGCGAGCAACACGTCGTAGCGCTTCGCTTCGAAGGCCCTCACGAAGGACCCCAAGGCCCGCAGCGGGGTGGCCTGGCTGTATAGGTGGATGGCCGACATGTCCGCCTTCCACTGGCCGTCTTCGAGGACGAGTTGCAGGCTGTCTCCGTTGTCGGCGGTGACCGTGGCCGTGATCTCGACCTGTTGTGCCGGGCGCGCCAGCGACTCGGCCAAGGGCATCAATTCCTGTGGATTGTCCGCGAGGATCCGTGCGAACGCCTCGAAAGGCATACGCTTTTTCGCTTGCTCGCTGAGCATGGCATAGGCGCCTTCAGCGTCTCCAGCCCGCAGTGCCGCCGAGTAAGCTTGCAAGGTTGCCTGCGGGTCGGAGCCGTGGGGCCTGGCCGCGCAGCCCGCCAGCCAGAACGCCGCCAGCAAGACTGTCAGCCGGGTGGTGAGCGTGTGTGCGGTCATGGTCGCCTTGGCCTTTAGCACAATGCGCTCCCGCACCACAGAATCCACTGAAGTGGGCCGCATCGCAGACGTCGCGCCAGGCCGTGCGCGCTGTGGCGCCTCGAGCAAACCGCGTACGGCCGTTTTTTTCAGCGGACGTTGCCTGCTGCTGCGCAGCTGACGATTCCGTACTAGTGTCTCGCATATGTCCGAGCCCGGATCGCCTCGCGAACTCGAAAGAATCGCAGTGCTGCCATTACGCAACTCCGTGCTTTTCCCGATGAGCGTGGTGCCGATCAACGTGGGGCGCCCGCGCAGCGTGCGGCTCGTCGAGCAACTCGCCGGGCAAGAGCGTGCGTTGGTCGGTGTGCTCGCCCAGCGAAAGGCCGACACCGTCGAGCCGACTTTCGAGGACGTGTACGAGGTGGGGACGTTGGCGCGGGTTGTCAAAGTCATCCGGCTCGGGCCCTCGAACTACTCGGTGGTGCTCAACGGGTTGGGGCGCTTCGCGGTGCGCCAGGCCGTGTCGCTCGAGCCCTTCATGCAGGCCGACATCGAGCGGCTGCCCGAGCGTCGCGGCACCCAGGACGAGCTCGCCGACGTGACCGCGCGGCTGCGTGAGTCCACCCGCGAGGTGCTCAGTCTCACGCCGGAGCTGCCCAAAGAGACCGCCAGCATCCTGGACAACGTGCGCGAACCGGGCCCGCTGGCGGACTTGATTGCGTCCAACTTCTCCGACGAACAGGCCAAGGTGGCCGATCGTCAGCGCATCCTCGAGGCGGTGAGTGTGGCCGACCGTGTGGGGCTGGTGCAAGCGGTCGTCACCAAACAACTGCAACTGCTGCGCGCCAAGGATGCCATCGCCGAAGAGATCCGCGACGAGATGAGCATGTCGCAGCGCGAATTCGTGCTGCGGGAGCAGATGCGGACGATCCTCGAAGAGCTCGGCGAAGCGGGTGAAGAGGACGAAGTCGATTCACTACGTGCCCGAATCATGCGCGCCGACGTCCCGAGAGAAGCCATGGAAGTGGCGCGCAAGCAGTTGTCGCGGCTGCGTGCCATGGCGCCCCAGTCGGCCGAGTACAACGTCACCCGCAACTACGTCGAGTGGATCGCCGACTTGCCGTGGAGCCGCACCACGCCGGACCAAAACGACGTCAAGGGCGTCGCGCGCTGTCTCGACGAAGACCACCACGGGCTCGATAGCGTCAAACGTCGCATCGTCGAGTACTCGGCGATTCGCCAGTTGCGCCGGGACAAGCGCGGCCCGATCTTGCTGTTCGTCGGGCCGCCTGGGGTCGGCAAGACGTCGCTCGGTCGCTCGATCGCCCGTGCCATGGGGCGTCGCTACGGGCGCATCGCATTGGGTGGCGTGCGCGACGAAGCGGAGATCCGCGGCCACCGCCGTACCTACGTCGGCGCGCTGCCTGGGCGCATCATCCAGGCTTTGAAGAAAGTCGGCTCGAAGAACCCGGTGCTGGTGCTGGACGAGATCGACAAGTTGGGCGCCGACGTGCGGGGCGATCCGGCCTCTGCCTTGCTCGAAGTGCTCGATCCGGCGCAGAACGACTCGTTCGTCGACCATTTCATGGGCATTCCCTTCGACCTGTCGCAGGTCGTGTTTCTGGCGACGGCCAACGACAAGGGCACGATTCCGGCGGCGCTGCGCGACCGCATGGAGCTCATCGACGTCCCGGGTTACACGCGCACCGACAAGCTCAACATCGCCCAACAGTTCTTGGTGCCCAAGCAACTGCGTGAACACGGTCTGACCGAGCAGCAACTGTCGTTCACCCGCCCCGGACTGGAAATCATGATCGACTACTACACTCGTGAAGCGGGCGTACGTGGTCTGGAACGCGAGATCGGCAGCGTGTGTCGCGATGCAGCGGTCAAACTCGCGGAGGGTCAGCAGGACTTGGCGCTGGTCGCCAACGAACCGCACGTCGAGGCGGTGCTGGGCACGCGCCGCTACCATTTGGAGCTCGCCGAGCGCGACGCCGCGCCCGGTGTGGCCACGGGCTTGTGCGCGACCGGGGTAGGCGGTGACATCTTGCTGATCGAAGTGACGCGCATGCCCGGCAAGGGCGACATCCACGTCACTGGCAACATGCGCAAGATCATGCAGGAGTCGGCTGCAACGGCGGTTTCCTACGTCCGTTCGCGAGCGGATCGCTTGGGCCTCGACCCGTTGTGGCTCAAGTCGATCGATCTGCATTTGCACGTGCCGCGCGGCGGTTCGGCGCGGGACGCGGCGGGTGCAGGGTTGACGATGTTCGTCGCGGTGGCGTCGCTGCTGCTCGGGATCGAGGCGCGCACCGACGTTGCCGTCAGTGGTGAGATCACCCTGCGCGGGCGGATTCTGCGCATCGGTGAGGTCAAGGCAAAGGTGTTGGCCGCACACCGGGCTGGCATTCGTCGTTTGGTGTTGCCCAAGCAGAACCTTCCCGATCTCGAGGAGGTGCCGGCGGAAGTGATGGCGGAGATCGACGTCAAGGCCGTCTCCCACGTCGATGAAGTGCTGGGGTTCGTGCTGAGCCAGGACGTTCCCCCGCGTCGGGGCGATCCGCAGTGGGTTGCCAGGCCCTGAGTCGTGCGCGTCCTGTTCTCTTCGCGGGCCCAACTGACACTGTTGGCCCTGGTCAGCCTCATTCTGTTCGGCATCGGGTTGTTGCCGCTGTTCGGCGGGCCCAGTTACGAATTCAGCCTGGCCTGTGGTCTGGTCGTGCCGTTGCTGGCGACGGCGTTCAACGCGGGCGAGTCTGCGGCGCTGCGTTCGACGCCTTTGACGGCGCTGCACCGCGGTTTTGGCTCCGGTTTCGGGCTCGCAGTGGTCGCGGTGGTCGTGGCGCTCGTGCATGGCGCTCGTGAGGGGTTCTGCGACTTCTGGGGGGACGCGACGTTCTTTGCGGTGGGGCCATTGCCGGGGGCGCTGCTGGCTGGGGTGTGGGGCGGCCTGTGCGGTGCGTTGCTCGGTGGGTGGCAGTCGAAGGCCAAGGTCCCCGTCGCCGTGCTGCTGGGACTGTCGGCGCCGTTGGTCGGGATCGTGGCGAGTCTGGTGCGTTACTACACGAGCCCGATCATCTTCGCCTTCGACCATTTCGTCGGCTACTTCTCCGGAACGCTCTACGACACGGTCGTCGACGGTAGCGGACGGCTCGTGACTTATCGCGTCGGCACGTTGGGGTGGCTGTTGGTGGCGTACGCCGTCGCGGCGTTGATCCGTCGCGATGAGACGGGCGCACTGCAAATGCAGTGGACCGCGCGGCCCGTCGCGGTGCGCTTCGGGGCCGTCGGGTTGCTGTTGGCGCTGGGCATCACCTGGGCCGGCCCGCAGCTGGGGCACTATCAGACGACGGCTTCGATTCGCCAGGAGCTGGGACACGTCGCGTTGTCCGAACGCTGCGAGGTCGTTTACGCTTCGGGGATCTCGCAGCGCGACGCGCACGCCCTGGCCCGTGACTGCGACGCGCACATTCGTCAGCACGAGGCGTACTTCGAGGTGGCGGGGCCCGAACGTACGACGGTCTACTTGTTTGCCAGTTCTGGGCAGAAGGCGCACCTGATGGGCGCGCGCGACGTGTACATCGCCAAGCCCTGGCGCCAGGAGATCTACATTCAAGCCAGCGGCTTTCCACATCCGGTCCTCGGGCACGAGCTGGCCCACGTGATGGCCGGCGTGTTCGCCCGCGGTCCATTCCTGGTGGCTGGCCCTGCGGGTGGCTGGATCCCGGATCCCGGTCGCATCGAAGGCGTCGCGGTCGCGGCCTCGCCGCGTCAGGACGACGATCTGACGCTGCGACAGTGGGCCGCTGCGATGTTGCGGCTCGAGATCCTTCCGCCGCTGGGCAAGATCTTTCGTTTGGGATTCTTGGGGGAGAATTCATCGAAGGCGTATGCCGTTGCCGGCGCGTTCATCGATTGGCTCAAAGAGACTTACGGCGTTGCTGCCGTGCGCGACTGGTACGGCGGGGCATCACTCGAAACGGCGGCGGGCAAGCCACTCGGTGAGCTCGAAAACGAGTTCCGCGCCGCCCTGAGCCAGGTGGAGCTTCCCGACGAAGCGATGGGCGTGGCCAAAGCGCGCTACGATCGCCCGGCGGTGTTCGGTCGACGCTGTCCGCACCAGGTGGACGCCGTCGCGATGCAGGCCAATCGAGCACTCGGCAACCTGGATCCGAGCAAGGCGCGCGAACTGTACGATGCGGTTCTGCAGATGGATCCAACCAACTTCGGCGCGCGTGTCGGGCTGGGCAGTTGCGCGCTGCGCGAGGGCGAAATCGAACAGGCGCGCCAAGCCTACGCCGCCTTGCTCGGTGACGACAGCTTGTCTGCGTTGGAGCGCGAATGGCTCGAAGAGCGACTGGGTGACGTGGCGCTGCGCGACGGCAAGCTCGCTGCCGCCGCAGCCCACTACGATCGCGCCCGCAAGTTGCTCGTCGATCAGGACGACTTGCGCACGTTGGAGGTGAAGCGTGCGGCGCTGCAGGGTGGGGAGCACGCCAAGCTCGCTCGGCGCGCCATCACGGACCTGCTGATCGGCGATCCCGCGTTCGGCGCCGATTGGTCGACGGCAGCGCCAGCGCTCGGGCGCTGGTCCCAGGCCGACGACAAGGCGGGCCTGGCCGATTACTTGCTCGGCAAGAACCTGTACGCGCGTGGACGTTGGGAAGAGGCAGCCGAGGCGCTCGACGTGGCGCTGCGCCGTGAGTTGAAGACACCGCTGGTTGCCGCCGAGGCGATCTACACGCGCTTGAAGGTGGCTTGTGCGTTGGGACAGAAGCAGGTCGTCGACCAAGCCGCCAAGCTCTATGCAGAAGCCAAAGGGGTCAGTCCCGGGCGACGCTTCACCGCGGCGCGGCTGGCCGAGCGCTGTCTCGGACCTGCAGCCGCCGAGCCGGCAGCGAAGGAGCAGCAGGCACCATGACACTCAGCGCTCTGGCACTCAGCACCCCGACACGAAGCGCCCTGAGACGAAGCGGACGAGGCCTCTTCGCTGGGGCCCACGCGCGCGGCGCGTTGATTGGGGCGTGGTGCGCTGCCGTGGCGGCATTCATCGTCGCCGCTTGCGATACTCCGCCGTCGAACGAGTCCGCCGAGCCCCGGCAGGGCGCGTCGAGTGGTTTGGCAGCGGGCTCGCCCTCGGCCCACGCTAGCGAGCAGGGCGGGGCACCGGGCGCCGCGGCGGCGGTCGAGCCGGACGGCAGCAAAGCACCCTCGGCCGCGGTCGCCACGTCGGCATCGACGTCCGCGTCGAAGCCCGCTTCGCAGCGGTGCCCCGACGGCATGCGTTGGGTGCCGGGTGGCTCGTTCTGGGTCGGTTCACCGGGCACCCACGGTCCGCCGGACGAACACCCGCGTTTCTCGACGAAGCTTCCCGCCCTGTGCGTCGACGAGACGGAAGTTACGGTGTCGAGTTATCAGCGGTGCGTCGAGGCGGGCAAGTGCCAGGTACAGCCCGCCAAGCAGAAGACCTGCAACTACGGTCGGCAGGGACGCGAGCAGCACCCGATGAACTGCGTCACGCAGGAGCAAGCGAAGGCGTTCTGCGCTCAGCGCGGTGCTCGCCTGCCCAGCGAGGTCGAGTGGGAGTACTTCGCGCGCGGCGGTTCGGAGCAGCGACCCTACTCCTGGGGCGATCAACCCCCCGGTGATTCGGTGACGTGCTGGAAGCGGCCGCACTCGTGCGAAGTGCGCAGTTTTCCCGCCGGCGCGTTCGGGTTGTACGACGTGATCGGCAACGTCTGGGAATGGACGGACAGCGACTACGGGCCGTATCCCTGGGCGGCGCGCGGGGCCCCGCACGAGGTGTATCGCGGCGGGAGCTGGTCGCGTCGCTTCGACAAATGGATGAGCCCGACGTTGCGCAATCGCTGGGGACGCGACAAGTGGGGATCACACCTGGGACTGCGCTGCGTGAGCCTGGCTCCGGGGGCGCAATGCCCCTATGGCGCGGATGGGCAGCAGTGCCTGCGCGGTGTCGAGCAGGTGGAGTGTGAACCCGGCACGGAGTGGAACGGCGCGCGTTGTGCCAAGGCCGGCGAGGCGCAGTGTCGCGCCGGGCAAACCTTCAGCAACGGCTATGGTTGCGAGTCCGAGCAGAGCACTCCCGTGGTGGCCGGGGGAAGCCACGTCGCCGCCGACATCACCGCTGGCGTGAGCGTTGCTCGCAGCCCGAAGTTCGATGCCGACTGTATGGAGTATCAACCCAATCGACCCGTCGCGTACCGTCTCTCGGGCGGTTCGCACCTCGGGCGTAACCAAGTGGGCAAGCAGCGCGGGTGCAAGAATCGCGACGTGGGCGTGGGCTGGAACTCGGCTTGTTGCCCGAAGTAGCTCGGAATGCCTCGTAGCAACGCCAGAACGTTCGACCGGGCTGCTCGGTTGCAAAAACCACGGGGGCGGTGTTGGATGCGCTCCGCAATGACCCGCACGCCGATCTGCTCGCACCTCGCACGTCTCTCGGTTACCGTGGCGCGGCCCTTCGCTTCGATTCGTGCGGCGGCGCTTGCGGTGAGCTGCGCGGCATCGGCGCCGTTGGTGCTGACGGGGTGTGGCGCGGCGAACACGGCAGGCGGCGCGCACGAGCCCGCGCTGGGAACGAACGAAGAACTGGGCGACGCGAACACCGACTCCCCGGGCGCGTCGAAAACGGTGGGGCCGCGCGAGGCGACGTCCGAATCGGTTCCGGACGACTCGCTCGGCGCTACCTCCAATCGCTCGCAGGCCCCTGCCGACGGCGCCGTCAGCGATTCACCGCTCGGATCGGACGCTGACTCCGACGAGCCCCCCAAAACCCCCGCGCCATTACCGGAGGGCACGACCGTGCTGCACATCGGCGATTCGTTCGCGGGAGCACTGGGTCACGAGCTCAACCGCGAACTGAAGACCCACGGCGTCAGGGGCGTGCTCGAGTACGAAAAGTCCACGTACATACCGACCTGGGCCTCGAAGCGGGAATTGCCGACGTATCTATCCCGCTACAAGCCGGATCTGATCTTGGTCACTCTCGGCGGCAACGAGCTGTCGATCGTGCATCCCGAACAGCGCGCGGAGACGGTGCGGCGCCTGGTGGCGCGCTTCGGCGACATCCCTTGCGTGTGGATCGGCATTCCGCTGTGGGAGGGTGCAAACCCCACGTTGATGGGTGTGGTTCGCGACAACGTCGAGCAGTGCTTGTTCCTCGACACCCACGCGCTCATACCCGACATGCAGCGGGCCAAGGACAAGATCCATCCGTCGCTGTCCGCGCGCACGCAGTGGGCGAAGACCGTCGTCGATTGGCTGCAGCAACACCGAGTCGCCGACGGTGACAAGCCCTGGGCGCTCGAGCCCGACGACTGAGCGCCGCCGGTGCCGAAGCGCTCAAGGGTAAGCGCCCGGATCGGCCAAGCCGAGTGCCTCGTCGAGGCCGAGCATCAAGTTCATGTTCTGAATGGCCTGACCTGCGCCGCCCTTGACGAGATTGTCCAGGGCGCTCACGGCGCTGACCGTGCGCTGGCCGTCGTGTTCGGGGCCGGCGATGAGCGCGACCTCGACGCTGTTGGAACCAGTGATCGCCACGACCTCGGGGTGGCGTTTTTGGGGACGCCGCACGAAACGGCAGCCGTCGAACGCCGAGTCGACCCACTGGTCGAGCTGCGCTTGGGTCACTTCAGCTGGCACCTTGGCAAACGACGTCGCGAGGATCCCGCGTACCAGCGGCGCAGCGATCGGCACGAAGTTCAGGTGCAGTCGTCGCCCACCGGCGGCGGTGAGCGTCTCGACGATTTCCGGCTCGTGTTGATGGGTGAACGGCCGATAGCAGCGAATGTTGCCCGCGCGCACCGGGTGATGGGTCGTCGGCAGGGCCGCGCTGCCTGCACCGCTGGAGCCGGTCATCGCGACGACCTGGACGTCGCCTTCGAGCACACCCGCTCTGGCCAGTGGCATCAACCCCAGCTCGATCGCCGTGGCAAAGCAACCAGGGGAAGCGACGTAGCGAGCACCCACGAGGCGAGCGTGGTTGAACTCGGTCTGCCCGTACACGAATTGCGGAAGCAGATCGGTCATCGGGTGCGTTTGCCCGTAGAACTTCTGATACAGGCCCGGATCTCGCAGACGAAATGCGCCCGAGCAATCGATGATGCGCGTGCCCGTGCCGATGAGGCGCTGGGTGACCGCCCAGCTCACCGCGTGTGGCAGCGCCAGGAACACCACGTCGACCGGGGCGACGGCGCTTTCGTCGTCCGGCACCGGCTCGTACCGCAGATCGCTGATGCCCTCGAGGTGGGGCTGGGCCGCTCCGAGCGGTAGCCCGAGGTGATCGGCGGCGTGCACCCGTCTGAGGTGAACCTCGGGGTGTCCCAGCAGGCGGCGCAGCAACTCCGCACCGAGAAAGCCGGTCGCGCCGTAAACGGCAGCGCAGAAACGCTTGCCTTCGTCGTTGGTAGCCGTGTGGATGGTCACACGCCCTAACGTAGTTCAGCTCGACAACCGCGGCCAGCTCGCTGCCACGTTGCCAGGGTCGCTGTCGTGCTGCACGCTGCTGCCGCGCCCGATCAGAACGTTCCGCTCAGCCCGAGTACGAACGCCCCTTCGGAGCTCACGGCGGCCGTCGGTTGCACCTGGATCAGGCTCGAGTCGTCCCGCCACACGCGCATCAGCCGCTCCGCGGGCGAGTCGACCAGCAGCGACGCGCCCAGCGCGGTGGCGCCCATCAGACCTACTGCCCCGCCGACGATGCGATTGATGACTCGTTGCTCCGGTGTGTTGTCGGAGAATTCGCTGACGACGATGGAGCCGAGTCCGGCCGCGAGGAGCCCACCGCCGACGATGCCGCGGATCCAACGCAAGCGCTGCTCGGTCTCGATCATTTCCTGCAGGCGCGCGTCGGCGACGGCAAACGCCTTCGTGTAGTCTCCGGTGTCACGCAGAGTGAGACGAAACTCCTCCGCGGCCTCTTCGCCGGAACTGGTGGACAGGAGCATGTACCCGCCGCCCAGCATGTAGGCGGCGCCGATGGCGCTGAAGGTGGCACCGGCCTCGTGCGCCTCCTTGCGCGAGACGCCGTCCCAATCGTCGGCAAATTGAAACGCCGACAGCCCCGCGCCGCCCACGAGCGCCCCGGCACCGAGCAGCACCACGCCACCCATGAGCCGTTGATTGCGCTCCGCACCGGCGATTTCCGACAGCACCAACTCCATGCGACGTGCATCGTCTCGGGAGACACCGAATACCTGTGCGGGTCTCGTCGACCGTTCGGAGCGGTAATTGGCGAGGGCCAGTGGCCCGTAGGGACGGGCAAAGAGCTTCTCGAACACCTCGGCAGGACCCCGGGCCGCTCCGCGCATGGCGATCGGCTGAAGTGCGTCGAGTCGTACGGGCTCGGTCGAGTCGGGTAACGTGTACATCTTCGCCGTGCGTTCGCCCTTCGCCGTGCGCTCGACCACCGCGCCGCCCACCCATTGCTCGGGCAAGGCCAGGTGCAGCGGTGTGCCGGGCTCACTGTGGGCGTCGAGCAGCACGAGCCCTTCGGCGTCGCGCAGCCGCACGCGCAGGCCCAAAGCGTCGCGCAGAGAGAAGCGTCGCACCCCGGCCTCCGGCATGCGGCTGAGGATCGGAGCGTCGTCTCGCGCTCCCGGACCGCGAAAATACACGTGGGGGCGCATGTTGGGGTTCTTGACGTCGCCCGTGGCCGTATCGACGAAGCCGGCGAGTTCGACGTAGCTCACGCTGCCGTCGCCGTCGGCATCGGCGGCGCCGAGTAGCCCCGAGCGCACGACGTGGCTGAAGATCCCCGATTGTATTTCCGACCACTCGAACGTTTCACCCTCGGAACTCGTCGAGAGAAACACGCCGACGTTCGGTAGTCGCGCAGCGAGTGAACGGGCGGAATCGGCAGCCGTCGCGAAGTGCCGTCCGCCCGGTTTGCGCACGCCCAACATGAAGAACGAATTGCAGCTGTCCAAGATCACGTGGGCACGGGTGAACGGGATGCTTCGCAGCCAGCGTTCGAGGTCGTTTGCATCGAAGCGCCCATCGGCCAACTCGACGTAGCCCGTGCCGCGGTCGACGTCGCCGTGGCCAGCGAACACGAAGTACACCTCGGTTTGCAGCCCGCGTTGCTTCGCTGCGCGCACCTGCTCGGCCAGGCGCTTGCCGGCGTTCAGCAACTGCGCCCGGCGTGGCGTGACGGCGTGCCGGCGTGCGTCGGGGAACAGTCGCTCGGTGTCGCGGTCGAGCTTGGCCAGAAGTGTGACTCTGCCCGGCGCGAGGGGCTGCAGCATGTCGAAGTAGCGGGCGGCATCGTCGTCGGCGTAGTGCAGATCCGGCCGCCCCCCGTCGAGGCTGACGTTGTTGCCGACGACCACCGCGAAGCGCAACGGCTCTGCAGCGGTGCGAAGCGCCGGGCCCGGCGATGGGGTAGGGGTTGGCTGCGCGGCGTCGTCGTCGGGTTCGGGGCTCGAGGACGGCGAGGGGGCCGCCGTCTCGTCGTTCGACGACGGGGCCGCGGTTGGCGCTGACGTCGCCGAATCGCCATCGGCGCGAGCTGGGGATGCCAGGCTCGAAACCAGCGCGATCACGCTGATTGCGGCCCGTAGCGGGCCCAGCCACGGAGTCGAGCGGGCGTGCCGCGCTGCCGAGCGAAGCCGTCCAGGCAGCTCCACCGAGGGCCGCAGGCTGCTCGAACGCGCGGTCGCTCCGACCCCAGTTCCGGTCCACGTCGTGTCGATTGCCGAAGGTCGCGTCATCGTCGACCAGCAGAACACCTGATGGCCCCGGGCGTTGAAAAAAAGTGCCAGCGAGCGCGAGCGCGGGCCAATCGCGTCCCGGGACCCTGGTTGCTGGGCTACTTGGCGGCGCTGGGATCGGTGCCCGACAGCGTGATCGGGATCCAGAACAGCTTGAGCGCCGTGTAGTCGGCCTTGCGCTTGAAGCCCACCAGCCCGAACAGCACGTCCCAGGAGTGCCCGTCGGGGGTCTCGCCGTAGGTGAACGCCGGCAAGATGTGGAACTTCCAGTCGAGCCCGTGGGACACCTTCTTCTCGGTGTACAGGAAGTTGCCGACCAGCTGGGTGAGCGAGTTGGGCGATGCAAAGCGCCAGTAGATGGGCGCCGCAATCGTCACGCGGGAGCTCGGACCCGAAAAGTCCCAGAAGATCGGCGCGACGACCGAGTGCGACTCGTGACGATCACGTCCGAAGAACAACAGTGGGTACAGGTTCGTCTGCCAACCGGTCAGACTCTGCTCGTGTTTGAACAGCGGGGTGATCCACGTCTCGCGTTCGATGCCGAAGCGATGAAAGCTGCCGAACAGGGGGAATATCGCCAGGCTCTCTTCGCGGGGGCTGCTGCGGTGGTACAGAAACGGAAACAGCAGTTGCTGGCTCAGCCCCGCGTCGGGATCGCGGTACAGCCACAACAACGGCGTGTACATGTCGAGCTCGGTGCGACCGCGGTAGCGCGCGTAGCCCCAGGTGGCGAAGGTCTCGTAGCCCTCTTCGCTCGTGGCGGTGAGGAACAGCGGGTTGACGAACAAGCTCGCGTTGCGGTTCCACCCGTAATGAAAGAGCGGAAACAGTGTCGTGTGGTGTTCCTCTTTGCCCCAGAAGCTCCAATAGAACGGCAGCAAGTGAAAAGCGTGATCCGACTCGGTGCGCGAGCTGTAGATCGGCCCCCAGACGTCGAGCTCGCTGTCGGCGTTGCTGTCTTGCTCGTGGTAGTGCAGTAGCGGCGGGATCAGCCGGTAGCTGCTCGAATCGTCGTTGCCGCCGAAGTAGAGCGGGAACAGGCCGAAATCGCGGGTTTCAGGACCGCTGAAGCAGCCGGTGCCCTTGGTCCACGAGCAGAACGCCGGCCCGAACAGGTTGAAGCCGCCCTCCGCGTCGCGGTTCATGTAGGTCAGCAGCGGCGGGATGATGGTGTAGCCACCGTCCTTGCGTCCGCCTTCGAAGAACAGCGGCGCCAGCCACGTGTCGTCCTCCTCTTTGGCGGAGCGGTTGACGAAGGGGCCGACGATCGTCGTGCGGCTTTCGGTGTCGCGCAGGTTCCACACCAACGGGAACAAGATGTCGTCGGCGCGTTCGGCGCTGCGCCGATTGTAGTAGATGCCGCCGAACAACGACGCGCGGTCGGGCTGTGACGGGTCGGTCAAACTCGGCTGCGTCCGCTCCATCCACAGCGGGAAGGCCAGGCGCAGGCGGTATTCGTCGCTTTGCTCCTGGTAGTACAAGCCGTAGTAATCGCGGTCGGTTTCGCTGCCGCGACCGAGCTCGGGTTCGTCGAGGGAGCCGTTGCTACCGATTTGCGCGGCAACCGCCTCACTCACCGCCAGAGGATCTTCGGGCAGCGTGGGTTCACTGCCTTGGGGTAACGTCGATTCACCACCACCCGACGCCGCGTGCAGCTCGGGGGTGCCCGGCGGCGGTTCCTTTTCTTTGGGCTTGGTCGGTTTGGGGCGCGCTGGTGACATCGACGGGTCGCCGAAACCACCGGGGCCGCCAAACCCGCCTTGAGCGGCCGCGCTTCCGGAAACGGTTGCGACGCACGCGACGAACAGGCCCGTGAGGATCGATTTCTTGTTTTGGATTGCCGTCGGGAGCGTCATCAGTCGCCGCATCACGGGGTCTTTCACAGGGCGCTTCTCGTTGGTCGGGCGCTCGTCGTTCACTGGCCGCCTCCGCTCTGGTCGGCACGGGCAGCGTCCGGGCTGGCGCTCAAGCGGGCCGCCACCTCGGCGGCGATGGCATCACGCGCCACGTCGCTCTGCGAGTGCCCGGCCAGATCTTTGAGCTGGACCTTGCCGGATTCGAGCTCGGCCTCTCCGAAGACGATCGCCAACGTCGCGCCGCTCGAATTGGCCCGGCGGAGTTTGCTCTTGAGCGAGTTGTCGCGACCGTCCAGTTCGACGCGAAAACCCGCGGCGCGGATTTGCTGCGCCATCACCAGTGCCTCACGCACGCAGGCCGCGCCCAGCGGCGCGACGAACACGAACGGCTCGCTCGTCACCGGGCGATTGCCCATGGCTAGCAAGATGCGCTCGAGCCCCATCGCAAAGCCGATCGACGGAACGTCGGGGCCGCCCAGTCGTTTGACCAAGCCGTCGTAACGGCCGCCGCCAGCGATGGCGTTTTGCGCGCCGAGCTCACCCGAGTTGGACTGTACTTCGAACAGGGTGCGGCTGTAGTAGTCGAGACCGCGCACCAGGCGCGTGCTGATTTCGTAGGGGACCTGCAGGGCGCTGAGCTGTGTGCAGATCTCGTCGAAGTGCCCGCGATCTTCGCTGGTCAGCGCGTCGAGCGTCGAGGGTGCATCCGCGGTGAGCTCCTGATCGCGCGGCGCTTTGGAGTCGAGCACGCGCAGCGGATTCTCTTCCAGCCGTCGTTGGGATTCCTCGCTGAGCTGTGAGGCCAGCGGGCGCAGAAAATCGAGCAGCGCCTGGCGGTAGCGGGCGCGGCTTTCGGCGCCGCCGATCGAGTTGAGCGCGACGCGCAGATCGCTGATCCCCAGCTGCTGAAACAACCCGACCAGCATGGCGATGAGTTCGCTGTCGCAGGTGGGACCCGGATCGCCGAAGATCTCGCAACCGGCCTGATAAAACTGCCGGTAGCGCCCGCGCTGGGGCCGTTCGGCCCGGTACATCGGGCCCATGTAGTACCAGCGCGTCACCGGATCCTTGGCGTGCATCGAGTGCTGCACGTAGGCGCGCACGCAGCTGGCGGTGCCCTCGGGGCGCAGGGTCAGCGAATCGTGGTGCCGCTCGAACGTGTACATTTCCTTCTGCACGACGTCGGTCACCTCGCCGATCGAGCGCACGAACAGCTCGGTCGGCTCGACCAGCGGAGTGCGCACCTCGGCAAACCCGTACAAGTGAGCGGCCCGGACGAAAGCGGATTCGAGCTGTTGCCACAGTTCGATCTCTGGGGGCAGGATGTCGTTCATCCCCTTTACGGCGCGATAAGCCATGATTCTTCGATGCGGCAAGCCCCCGGTTTCGGGGCAGAGGGGCTATCGCCCGCCGGGCAGGCGAGGTCAAGCATCCCGCGTCCGGCCGATCCCACGCCTGGTCGTTTGGCCAGGAGGTCGCCTCGGGTACATCCCATCGCGGTGGGCGAATCGAGCCGTCGCCCGTCCGTGTCTCGCACTGGGTGCGCCGTGCGGCACGTCGGGGGGACGCGGGCTGTGGCCGTTTCTTGACACGGCGCGGGCAAAAGCGCTGTAACGGCAGGGCATGCGTGCGGCCGGCATCGATTTCGGCAAGGTCCGAGTGGGTGTCGCGGTCAGCGATGAACTCGGCTTGATGGCTCACCCCCGTCCGTACCTCGATGGACGCAACATCAAACAGTTGTTCGCGTCCCTCGCCGAGCTGCGCGACGCCGAGGGCATCGAGCTGTTCGTAGTCGGTTTGCCGCGCACCCTCGACGGACGTGAAGGCCCTTCGGCGCGCCGCGTACGCAACTTCGCGCGGCTCGTCGAGGAGAAGCTCGGGGTGCGCGTTCAGCTGGTGGACGAATGGTTGTCCACCAAAGAAGCCGCCGGCCGCCTGCAGGCCAGTGGTCTCGACACGCGCCGGGCCCGAGAGCGGGTCGACAGCGCCGCGGCGGCCATCTTGCTGCAGTCCTGGCTCGACGGTGGGGCAGCCCGTCGATGAACCGGCGCGCCAGCAATGCGCCAGCGCGCCGCACCAACCGTGGCACCCGCGGACCGCGCTCGACGAATCGGCCCACCAGGACCGCCTCGTCGCGTCCGCCGAAGCGCCGCAGACGCGGCGGGCGCATCGGGCTGTGGCTCGCCGTCGTCAGTGCGTTGACGGCCGCGCTCGTCGGCGCGGGAGGACTGTGGATTTGGGGTTCGGAATCCGTCCGTGCTGCTCGCCCCGGTTGGGTCGAGTTTCGAGTCGACGAATCCGACGATTTGCGCAGCGTCGCCGAGCGCCTGGAGTCGATGGGGCTGCTGCGCCACCCGGCTCTGCTGCCCTGGTACCAGCGGTTGTACGCGCGGGACAGCCGCATCGAGCCCGGCCAGCACGTGCTGGCCGACGAAGTCTCGCCGCGCCGTTTGATCGAATTGCTCGCGCGGCGCATGGGGCGCCCGATCGTGGCCGTGTCGTTGCCTGAAGGTTGGGATTCGTTTCAGATGGCGAGGCGCTTCGCCCAGCTGGGCGTTTGTTCCCAAAACGCGTTTCTCGCCGCCGTGTTCGATGAACGACTGGCGCTCGAGCAAGTCGGTCAAGTGTCGTTCGAAGGCTACCTGTACCCGGCGACCTACTCGTTTCGGGTAAACAGTGACGCGGCCGCAGTCGTGGCGCGCTTGTTGGCTGAGGCGCGACTGCGCATGGGCCGACTCCTCGCCGACCGACGTGCGGCACTCGCCGCCCGCCGCCTGACCGAGCAGCAGTGGGTCGTCTTGGCGTCGATCGTCGAAAAGGAGGCCGCGGATCCGGCTGAGATGCCTTCCATTGCGAGCGTGTTTCACAACCGCCTGAGCGACCCCGAGTTTCGGCCGCGCCGCATGTTGCAGAGCGATCCGACCGCGGGATACGGTTGCAAGCTCGACGACGCGCCTCCCAGCTGCAGCGGCTTTTCCGGCAAGATCACGCCCGCATTGCTCCGGGATCCGCAGAACGCCTTCAACACCTACCGCCACGCGGGCCTTCCGCCGACGCCGATTGGCAACCCCGCCGAGCGGGCTTTGTTGGCCGTGCTCGACGCTCCGCCGAGCGACGACTACTTTTTCGTGATCGGATCCGACGGCAGGCACCATTTCAGTCGCACACTGCAGGAACACAATCGTGCGATCGGCGCGTCGAACGCGGAGCGACAGTGACGCTTCGCACGGCGCGCTCGCGATTTTTGTCGGGCTGGACGGCGCGCAGATACAAAACTCGCGACGGTCGAGGGCACGACCCTGGCGAGGCCAGACGAAACCCAGCGAACTTGCCGGTGAACTGCTCGACGCGCCGCGTTTGGCGCAGGCGTCGCAAACTGGTCACGGGGCGGAGTTTTAGCGAAGAACCTGCGGCACACCTGCACGTTTGAGCTTCCATCGGACACAGCGGCCGACTATCTGCTTGTGCCCATGCAGGCGTTTGATTCAGCGGTTCGAGCAATACAATTCTTATCGGCGGATGGCGTCCAGAAGGCGCGCTGCGGTCACCCCGGGACGCCCATGGCGCTGGCGGGCATCACGGCGGACATCTTCTCCCGCTACTTGCGCTACAATCCGCAAGACCCGGCGTGGCCCAACCGGGACCGTTTCGTGCTGTCCTGTGGCCACGCCTCGATGCTGCTGTACTCGGTGCTGCATTTGGCCGGTTACGACCTGCCGAAGAGTGAGCTCGAGAGCTTTCGCCAGTGGGAGAGCAAGACTCCGGGGCACCCCGAGTACGGCCACACCGTTGGCGTCGAAACCACGACGGGGCCGCTCGGGCAGGGCGTGGCCAACAGCGTCGGCTTGGCGCTCGCCTCGAAGATCTGCGGGGCGCGGGTCAACCGTCCTGGCAACACGCTGATCGACTACCGCGTGTTCGCGTTGGCTTCCGACGGTGACTTGATGGAGGGCGTCGCTTCGGAGGCGTGCAGCCTCGCCGGCCAATGGGGACTGGGTAACCTCGTCGTGGTTTACGACGACAACAACATCACCATCGACGGCAAAGCCGAGCTCGCTTTCGGCGAGAACGTCAAGCAGCGCTTCGAGGCGTACGGCTGGGGCGTTTGGGAAGTCGACGGCCACGATCCGAGTCAGGTTCGCGCCGCGCTGGATGCGGCCGTGGCCGATGCGGCTCGCCCCTCGCTGGTCATCGCCAAGACGCACATTGCGATCGGTTGTCCGAATCTGCAAGACACCTCCAAGGCGCACGGCTCACCGCTCGGCGACGCCGAGATCCGTCTCGCCAAAGAGGCGGCAGGTTGGCCCGTCGAGCCCGCGTTCCACGTGCCCGACGCTGCCTACGAGCCGTTCAAAGCGCGCGTCGCCGAGGTGCGTCCCGCCTACGATGCCTGGCAGGCCCAGTTCTCGAAACTCGCCGGCGAACAGAAAGCCGAATGGGATGCATTGAACGCCGCGGCGCCTGCCGACGTGCTCGCCCAGCTCACCGGCGCGGTGGAAAACAAGAAGGAAGCCACCCGCGTCAGCGGCAGCAAGGTCGGTCAGCACGCGGCGAAGCTCCTGCCCAATCTCACCAGCGGTTCGGCAGATCTCAACGCTTCGACCAAGACCGACATCGTCGGCGCGCCCTATGTCGCCAAGGGAGAATACGCCGGGCGCAATCTGCGCTACGGCATTCGCGAGCACGCCATGGGGGCCATCGCCAACGGCCTGGCATTGGGTGGGCTCACCCCGGTCACCTCGACCTTCTTGATCTTCAGTGACTACATGCGCCCGCCGATCCGTCTGGCATCGATGATGGGCATTCGGTCGATCTACGTGTTCACCCACGACTCGTTCTACGTCGGTGAAGACGGGCCGACGCATCAGCCCGTGGAGCAGACGAACTCGCTGCGTCTGATCCCGAACCTCGACGTCGTTCGTCCGGCGGATGGCCTCGAGTGTGGCTTTGCTTGGGCGCACGCGCTGGGCCGCAAGGACGCTCCCACCGCCTTGTTGCTCACGCGTCAGGACTTGCCGCCGCTCGAGCGTCCGGCGGGCTTCGACGCTTCACAGATGGCCCAGGGCGCGTACATCGTTCGCGACGCCGAAGATCCGACCCTGGTCTTGATCGCGACGGGCAGCGAGGTCTGGGTGGCCGTCGGGGCTGCGCCGCTGCTCGAGAAGAGCGGTCAGCGCGTGCGTGTCGTTTCCGCGCCGTGCCTCGAACTGTTCGCTCGCCAGCCGAAGGCCGTGCAGGACGCCGTGCTCGGCACGGCGCGGCGCGTGTCGATCGAAGCGGGCACGACCGCCTTGTGGCACCGTTGGATTGGTTCGGATGGCATCGCCATCGGCCTCGATCACTACGGCGCCAGCGCCCCGGCAGAGACCCTGGCAGAGAAGTTTGGGTTCACACCCGAAGCTGTCGCCAAGACGGTTTCCGAAAAGCTCTGAGCGTCACCCGCGACGACCCAGGGCGAACCCAACCTCGAACCAACCGATGAACGGTGCTCCGAGCCGTTCATCGGTTTTCGCTTCTGTCGCGCGCTGCTGGCTTCACCGACGTCGGTTGGAATGTGTGGTGTGGAATGTGTGGTGCGGTGCGCGTGCCGGGGAACCGGAGGACGTCTCCTGCGAATTCGCGGACTTTCGCACCGCCGGTTCTTTTATGGCGTTGCCAACGCGCAATCGGTATGCTGGCAAACCTCGTGTCGCTCGACGAGTTGCCGCTTGTACTCATCCCCCATCCGCACGTGCGACTCGATCGCAACGTGCTCGGTGGTAGTCCCTACGTTGCCGGCTCTCGCGTGCCGGTGCGTCGGCTTTGGGCGTTCTATCGTGGCGGCGCGAGTGTCGAAGTGCTGATCAAGCGCTACCCGCGGCTCGGTGCCGCGAAGGTGTTCGATGCACTCGCGTTCGCGTTCGACAACCGAGAGGTCATCGACTGGGACATGGCGCGTGAGCGCCGCCTGCTAGCCAGTGAAGAGGGGGGCGCCGTCGATCGTCAGATGGAGCTGCCCTTCGAGGGCGAAGAGTGATCCCGGCCAGGTCCGCATCGTGGCGGCGCCGCGCTCCAGTCGACGCGCTGATCGGCGCTGTGGGGAATCGAGTTCAGAACAGTGGACCGAGCTCGGCGGCGAGCGCTCGCGCTTCGGCGGATGCCATCACGCGCTGTACGTCGTCGTAACTGGACAGCGGCGCGGGGCGGTATTGGCGACGTGCCGTCACGCTGCGCACTACCGCTTCCACGCAGCGTTTTGCGAACGCTTCATCGGTCTCAATCTGTCGAGTCAGGGCTTCGTGAGCTTTGCTGTGCGCGGTTTGGTCCGAGCAGACGAGCAGGCAATCGCAGCCTGCGCTCACCGCGGTGACCGCGCTGTGTTCGATCGACCAGTGACGGCTCAGTGCGCCCATCTGCAGGTCGTCACTGAACAACACGCCCTCGAACCCGAATTCGCCGCGCAGCAGCGTCGTGCACAGCCGCGGGCTGAACGTGGCCGGCACGCTGTCGAAGGCGCTGAACACGACGTGGGCGGTCATGACGCCGGCGCTCACCCGAGCCAATCGCTCGAACGGGTACAACTCGACTTGCCTGAGCATCAGCGATGGGCGCTCGACCCCAGGCAGTTCCAGGTGACTGTCGCTGGCCGTGTCGCCATGGCCGGGGAAGTGCTTGAGGCAAGCCATCACACCGTGGTTCTGCAAACCGCGAATGAACGCCTGACAGTGCCGCGTCACCAGTTTTGGGTCCGGGCTGAACGAACGATCGCCGATCACTGGGTTGTCGGGGTTCGAATCGACGTCGGCGACCGGAGCGAAATCGAGATTGATGCCCAGGGCGGCCAGGTGCTTGGCCTGCTCGGTCGCTGCCCGCTCGCTCAGCTCGACGTCGTCCAGCTTACCCAGCGCCCGCATGGCCGGCAGTTGCAGCACCTCGGAGCGCAGGCGCGCGACGCGACCGCCTTCTTGGTCGATGGCGATGAACGCCGGAAACTCCGCTGGCGTACAGTCGGTGACCTGCTTGGCCAGGGACCAGGCGTGTCGCGTGTCGGGCAGGTTGCGGCGAAACAGGATCACGCCGGCCAGCGAGCGTTCCGCCAGGGCGCGGCACAAGTGAGCCGGCAGCTGATCGCCGGAGAAGCCGACGACGAGCAGTTGCCCAGCCAGTTGCGCCGGCGACAGCTCGGTGACCTCGCGCATGATTAACCCGCCGCCTCTGCATCGCGCCGCGCGCAGTCGATCAACTCGTCGGCGAGGGTGTTCAACTCGTCGAGTTTCGGGCCTTCGAGCATCACGCGCAGCTTCGGTTCGGTACCACTCCAGCGGATCAACACGCGGCCCTTCTTGCCGAGCTTGCGGGTCACGCTTTCGGAGCGTTTCGCCAGGCGCGGCATGTCGCTCAGTGGCCGCCGCTTCGGCAAAGTGACGTTCTTGAGCACTTGGGGCACGCGAGTCATCACCTGAGACAGTTCGCTCAGAGCACGCCCTTCGCGCACCATGATGGCCAGCACTTGCAAGGCGGCGACGATGCCGTCGCCGGTGGTGGCGTGCTCCGAGAAGACGAGATGTCCCGACTGTTCGCCACCGAAGTTGTAACCATGACGCAGCATCTCTTCGACGACGTAGCGATCGCCCACCGCGGTACGCTTCAAGCGTCCGCCAGCTTTGGCAAGGGCGAGTTCCAGCCCCATGTTGCTCATCACCGTGGCGACCAACGTGTGCTTCTTCAAGCGACGCTGGGCCAACATGCGCGTCGCGCACAGCGCCATCACCGTGTCGCCATCGACGACTTGACCGCGCTCGTCGACCACGATCAACCGATCGGCGTCACCGTCGAGGGCGATGCCGACGTCGGCGCCGCGTCGCCGTACCTCTTTGGCGACGTGCTCGGGGTACAACGCGCCACACTTGTGGTTGATGTTTTTGCCGTTGGGTGAACACGCGAGCGGGTAGACGTGCGCGCCCAATTCGTGAAACACGTCGGGGGCGGCGTGGTAGGCGGCGCCATTGGCTGCATCGACGACGATGCGCACGTCGTGCAGGGCCAGTTCCTTGGGAAACGTGTTCTTGGCGTAGACGATGTAACGCCCCGTGGCTTCCTCGATCCGCTCGGCGCGGCCGACGCGTGAGCCGGTGGCGACCTTGCGGTCGAGGTTCGGATCGTCCAGCAGCCGCTCGATGGCGAGCTCCGCCGAATCGGCGAGCTTGTAGCCGTCCGGGCCGAACAGCTTGATGCCGTTGTCCTCGTAGGCGTTGTGGCTGGCGCTGATGACCACGCCGGCGTCGGCGCGCATGCTGTGGGTCAGGTTGGCCACCGCTGGGGTGGGGATCGGGCCGGTGAGCATCACCTGACCGCCCATGGCGCAAACACCCGAAGCCAGCGCCGTTTCGAGCATGTAGCCGCTCAGGCGCGTGTCTTTTCCGACCAGGATCCGAGCTGGATGCCGCTTGCCGTTCTGCGCGACCAGCGTGATCGCTTTGCCGAGTCGCAGTGCGACCTCGGGCGTCATCGGGTGAACGTTGGCCTTGCCCCGGACGCCGTCCGTTCCGAAGAGGTGACGTTCTTGGGAGACGGCGCCGGGCTTCGGCTTCTTGGATTCAGTCACGGAAGTTTACGAACTGCAATTCGATGTCGAAGTCCTGAGCGCGAAGGTCGGCGATCGCCGTCTGCAAGTCGTCCTTCTTCTTGCCCGAGATGCGCACGGTATCCTGCTGGATCGCTGCTTGCACCTTGAGTTTCGAATCTTTGACGTGTTTCACGATGCTCTTGGCCTTGTCGGTATCGATGCCCTCGGTGACGCTCACCGCGACCTTGCGCGTCCCTTTCGGGCCGGGACCGGGGTCGCCGAGTTCGAAGTGCTTGAGACTCACCTTGCGACGGATGAGTTTCTCCTGCAGCACGTCGTACACGGCCTTGATTCGGTCGTCGGCGTTGGCGGCGATCACGAAACCAGCGTCGGTCTTCTCGATGGACGCGCCGGTTCCTTTGAAGTCGAAGCGCTGAGAAATCTCGCGTTTCGCCTGGTCCAGCGCGTTGTTCACTTCCGACCAGTTCAGTTTGGAGACGACGTCGAAGGAAGGCATTGCCACTCCTTTGGGTTGCGATTGACGGGTAACGGCGGGGCAGGGGCCGTGTCACGGCGTGAGCGGCGGCACTTGGCGGCGACCAACGTGTTGTCGATCTACATGTCGATGGGTGGATCAGTAGGCAAGCCGAGCAGCAACGCGCGGGCGGGGCCGACCAGGAACGCGGAGCCAGTGACCACCACCAGACCTGACGGGCCTACCATGCCGCGGGCCATCTGCAGCGCTTCGGCAACGGTGGGAGCCGTTTCGCCGGGGTACTTGGCGGCCATGGGCTCGACCGGCAGGGCGCGGGCGACTTCCGGTTTGACGTAGACGCGCTGCGCCGCGCAATGCTCCAGGCGAGCCAGCATTGCCTTCCAGTTCTTGCCTTCGACGGCGCCGAACACGAGCGCCACCCCGCGGCGCCCGCCCACGGTTTCGGCAGCGGTGGCGTCGATGATGTGCGAGAGCAGCACCGCGCCGTCGGGGTTGTGACAGCAGTCGAGGAGCGTCAGTTCTTGCCCATTGCGGTGCAACAGCTCGTTGCGCCCGGGCCATGACGTGTTCTCGATGCCCGCCGCCATCTGCTCCGAGGTGACGTCGAGTTTCCGCGCGATGGTCGTTGCCACCGCAAGATTGGTGCCGTACATCGCCATGCGCGGGTAGGCGAGCTGCGCGCCGGGGTACGGCTCCGCGCTGCCGAGTTCGACCAGACTCGCGCCGACCTCGGCGCTGCGCTCGTCGACCACGCGCTTGGCGTCGGGGTGAAGCTTGCCGCACACCACGGCGCTGCCCGGTTTGATGATGCCAGCTTTCTCCCGGGCAATCGAAGCGAGGTCCGTGCCGAGCTCGACCATGTGGTCGAAGGACACGCGAGTGACCGCCGCAACGCGGGGAGCAGGAATGACGTTGGTCGCGTCGAGACGGCCACCAAGGCCCGTTTCGATCACGGCGATCTTCACGCCCAAGTCGCGGAACGCCAAAAACGCCGCGAGCGTCGCGACCTCGAAGTAGGTCAGCTCGACGTCGACGTCGAGCGCTTCACCCACGTACTTGACGACTTGTTCGTCGAGCAGCGGCTGCCCGGCGATCGTGATCCGTTCGGCAAAACGGTTGAGGTGTGGGGACGTATAGCGGCCGACGGGGCCACGCCCGGGGTTTTGCACCGCCGCCTGATGGAGCATGGAGGCGGTGAATGCCGTCACGCTGCCCTTGCCGTTCGTACCGGCGACGTGCACGGCTTCGAAGCTGCGCTCGGGATTGCCGAGCTTGTCGCATGCAGCCTGCATCCGTTCGAGTCCGAGCTTGCGGCCCTTCCCGATCAGACCGTACAACCGCTCCAACGTTTCTTTCAGACTGCTCACTGGGATCGAATCCGCGTCGTTCTCGGGTCGAGGCAAGTGCATCAACCCAACTTCGAAACCTTTTACCCGCCGAAGGGGCGTGCCCGCCAGTTGTTCCTTACAAGACCGCGAAAAAAGGAACGTCTGCAGACCGGCTGTGCCAGCTAGAGCCGGTCATCGGCCGGGTAGGGCCACCCGGAACGGCCGTGGGTTCAGGGGCTTCGGGCCACGGACTGGAGTTTCCGTTGCAACCACATTGTGCGCTGCAGACACCACGGGACGCTCCCGCTAGCATCCCTTCGCGCAGCCCCTCGAACGCGTCCACGGGGTGCCAAACAGATGAACGGGCTCGCGCGACGAGTCGCGCTTCGTCTCCGTCAACGTCTCCAACCCACTGATCAGGAATTTCATCGTGCAGATTGCAATTTCGCGCTGCGGCGTCGTCCAGGTCCCGTTGCCCGAGTACCAAACGGCGGGCGCGGCTGGCGTCGATCTGCATGCGGCGCTGCGTGAGCCGCTCGCGATCGACCCGGGGCAGCGTCGCCTGATCCCCACTGGGTTGCGGCTGGCGATCCCGCCAGGGTTCGAGGGGCAGGTGCGGCCTCGCTCGGGCCTGGCCGTGCGCGCCGGCATCACGGTGGTCAATTCCCCGGGTACGATCGACAGCGACTTCCGTGGTGAAGTCGGCATCGTGCTCATCAATCACGGCAACGAACCGTTCGTCGTCGAACCGCTGGCGCGCATCGCCCAACTCGTCATCGCGCGTGTCGAACGCGCCACCTGGCTCGAGGTCGACGAACTGAGCGACACCGAGCGCGGCAGCGGCGGCTACGGTTCGACGGGCATCACCGGCGCGTGAAGCGTCCGGCGCAGCGAAACCAAGCAGCTAGCCGAGATTTGCGGGCGCCGTCTCACGCCTGACCAATCAACGCGCGCCCACGCAAGCCGTCAGGCGCGATGGTCTGCGTCGCCATCCGGCACGGCCAGGTCGAGCGAATCGTCGAGGAATGCTGCCAGGCGCTGCTCGAGCAGGTGCCGGTCGCGGTCTTTGGTGATGATGTGGGCTGAATTGGGCAAGATCAGCAGCTCGACATGCGGGGTCGAGATCCGTTCGGCGACCAGCCATGCGTTGTCTACGGGGCAGACCGCGTCGTGTTGGCCGTGGGCGATGAACGTCGGGCAGTGGATCGAGGGCAGGGCCTCGATGACGCGCTTGCCGGCCCGTCGCAACGACGCCGCCGCATGCATGGGCTGTGCGCTGTACGTCAAGTGAAACGGCTTGTTCTGCTCGTCGAGAATGTTGGCGCCGCCGAACTTGGGCAACGCCAGATCCGGTAGGTGTAGCCGGTCCGCCAATGCGAGCGCCAAATCGGGGAAAGGGGAGCTCAGGCGCGTGGCGTTGGCGAGCACGAGCAATGCGCGCACGGCGCCGGGGTGATGAATCGCCAGGTCGAGGCTGAGCAACGCCCCCATCGATTGCCCACCGACGATGACCGGACCCGACTTGGCCAGCTCGAGTAGCGCGCGCTCGGCCGCGCCGAACCAGTCGTCGTAGCGGGTTTTTGCGAGCTGGCGGGCGTGGGTGCCGTGTCCTGGGAGCAACGGCGCTCGGCAGCGCAGGCGCCGCGCGACGGCCAGATCCGTCAACAGATCCACCTCTGCGGGCGTGCAGCCGAAGCCGTGCAGCGCGAGCACTGCCGGCGGGGCGCCGGCCGCGTCGACTTCGCGCAGCGCAGCGTTGCCCGTCAGCGACCCGTCGGGCCAACTGCCGGGGCGCCACAGCGAGGGGCGGGCTTCGGGCGTTCCGTCGCTGGTGTCGGTTCGCGACGCCCCTGGGGGGCTGGGCTCAGGCTTGCTCACCGCGACGGATCTTGTAGGCGCGGACCTTCTTGTGCAAGTTCGTGCGCTCGACGCCGAGCGCGACGGCCGCCTTGGACACGTTCCAGTCCATGTCGATCAGGGTCTGTACGATGTAGGACCGCTCTGCCTTTTCGCGATACTCGCGCAAGGTCAGCCGCTCGCCAGCGGGGGGGCGCGCCGAGGGGCGCGTCGAGTCGCGGGTTTCGCCTTCGTCGCGCGGCTCGCTCTCTTCGTCGAAAGGACTCGCGTGGGGATCCTCGGGTAGGTCGGCGATGGTGATCACGTCGCTCGAGAGAATCGCCGCGCGCTCGACGACGTTCTTCAGCTCGCGCACGTTGCCCGGCCAAGCTCGGCGCGAGAGCGCTTCGAACACGCCGGGTTGGATCTTCTTGTTGCAGAAGCCGTTCTCGCGACAGAACGCTTCGACGAAGCTGCGCGCCAGGATCGGGACGTCTTCGCGGCGTTGGCTCAGCGCCGGGACGCGCACGGGAAACACCTCGAGGCGGAAGAACAAGTCCTCGCGGAAGCGCCCCTCGGCGACTTCTTTGGCCAAGTCCTTGTTGGTCGCCGCCAGCACGCGCACGTCGACCTGCAGGGCGTGTTCGGATCCGACGCGGATGACTTCGCCGTTCTGCAGCACGCGCAACACCTTGGCCTGCGCAGCCAAATCCATGTCGCCGATCTCGTCGAGAAACAGCGTACCGCCGTGAGCTTGCTCGAAGAACCCGCGCTTGCGCCCGTGGGCACCGGTGAACGAACCCTTCTCGTGACCGAACAACTCGCTCTCGATGAGCTCTTTGGGGATCGCTGCGCAGTTGACCTTCACGAAGGGCGCGACCGCACGCGGGCTCAGTCGGTGGATGGCGCGGCTGACCAGCTCTTTGCCCGTCCCGCTCGGACCGGTGATGAGCACCGTGGCGCGGGTGGGGGCGACCTTGTCGATGTCGCCGTACAGGCGCTTCATCGCGTCGCTGGCGCCGATCATCTGGTAGCGGCGTTCGAGCTCCGCCTGCATCTGCTCGACGGTTCGGCCGAGGCGCGCCGTGCGAATGCAGTTCTGCACGCTGACGAGCACGCGCTCGCGGTTGAGCGGCTTTTCGAAGAAGTCGGTTGCGCCGAGGCGGATGGCGCGCACCGCATCGTCCACCGTGGCGTGGCCACTGATCACGATCACTGGCAACTCGTCGCTGGGGTGTTCGGTGCGCAGTTGTTTGAGCGCCTCGAGACCGCTGATGCCGGGCAGTTTGATGTCCAGGATGGCCAGATCGACGGGCTTGTCCGGCGCGTTGAGGCGTTCGAGCGCCTGCTCGGCGCTGGCCGCTTCCACCACTTGGTAACCCGCTCCGGTGAGCACCATCTCCAGGGTGCGGCGAATGTTGGGTTCGTCGTCGACCACCAAGATGGTCGGTGCGACGGTGGATAGCGGGTCGGCTTGCGCGCTCGTTACAGACATCCCTGGTCCCTCCATCTGCGAAGCGCCGTCGTTCAGTCGTGCTCCAGTTGCGTCAATCCGCCGGGAACCTGGGTTGGGCTCGGCGCGGGGTCGTCGGGCGGCGTGGGCGCAGCTGTTTCTGCCCCGCCGGGCAAGGTCGCGATGTGCTCGAGGAAGTGCTTGGCGGGGATGGTGAACGCGCTGTCCGGGTATTTCTCCAGCACGTGCCGAAACATCGCGGCTGCCTTCTTCGGCTGTTCCTTCTTCAGGTAGATTTCGCCGAGCAGCACCACCGCTTCGGCTTCCATGCCCGTGCGCTGGTAAGTGCGAACCGCGTACTGTACGCGGCGAATCGCAGCGTCGAAGCGGTCTTCGTTGGCGTAGAACCGCGCTACGTACAGCTCGTGGCGGGCCAACATGCCGCTGACCGACTCGTACATGAACGCGAGCTCGTCCTGTTCATCGTAGTTCGGATAATCGGCCAAAAAGGCTCTGATGGCGCTGTACGCGTCGCGCACGGCTGCCAAGTCACGCTCCTCCAACGGCGGTTGGAACACCGTGTTACTCGACGTCAGAAACTGGGATCGAATCACTCGGTAGCGTGCGTACGGGACCTGCGCGTCGTTCGGGTGGTCGTGAGCGTAGGCTTTGTACGCCGCGATCGCCTCGGGGTACTTCTCCTGACGAAATGCGATGTCCGCCAATCGCAACTCGGCCATGCGTGCGTAGGGGGTGTACGCGTAGTTGCGCTGAACGTCTTGCATCAGCTGTGCCGCGTACTCCCAGTTTTGGTCGAGAAATTCGACCAACGCGGCGTCGTACGCCAGCTTGGCTCGGCTTTCGTACTCGGAAGCGGTTCTCGGTTCGACGTTTTCGGTCGTGCACGCTGTCCCGGCCCATAGGGCCAAAGCGAGCCAACCATGCTTCCAGCGGCGCAGTTTCACGAAGGCTGACCTAGCTGTTGTCCGCTGGGAGCGCAAGACCGCCGTTGACCTGCTGCGCCGTTGGGGTCATAAGTCCCGGTCATGCCGGAACGCGTGCCGATGACGCCCCGCGGGGCGAAAAAGCTCAAGGAACAACTGGCGTCCCTCAAGGAGGAGCGCCCGAAGATTTCCAAGGAGATCGAGGTTGCGCGCGAGCACGGCGATCTGAAGGAGAACGCCGAGTACCACGCTGCCAAAGAGCGCCAGGGCATGGTCGAGGCGCAGATCAAGGACATCGAGGACAAGCTGTCCCGCGCCGAGGTGATCGATCCGAGCAAGCTCAGCGGTACTCGTGTGCGCTTCGGGGCGTGGGTGACGGTGCACAACCTCGACGCCGATCAGGAGAGCAGGTATCAGATCGTCGGCGCCGACGAATCCGACATCGAGCAGGGGTTCATCTCGGTCTCCGCGCCGCTCGCTCGCGCGCTCATCGGCAAGGAGATCGGCGATAGCGTCTCGGTGACTTTGCCCGGTGGCACCCGAAATTACGAGATTGTCGACGTCGTCTTCGAGTGACCGTTCACCCTCCTCAGTGAGCAGCGCACCGTCGAATCGTCCCGTCGAGTTTGCGGCGGGGCTCGTGACCTTCGCCCAGATCTGTGCGGTGGCGGCCGCGACGTTCGCTGCGGAGCTCGGCTTCGTCGCGCTGGCACACCACCGCACCATCGCCAGCGTCTGGGAGCTGCAATACGGGGCGCTGTGGTTGTTCCCAGCCGCGTTCGTCCTGCTGGCCGCGGCTGTGGCGCTGTGGTGGCCCGTCGCGCGAGCCGTCACCGGGCACTCGGGCGCGTGGGGGCGCTGGGGCGGTGCTGTCGCGCTGGGCGTCTTTGCCGCCGTGGTGGCGTACGGGACGTCGACGGGACGTCACTTCGACGTCGTTTGGCGCCGCGTGGGTTTCGTGCTGGTCGCTGCGGCACTGGCCGGTGCGGGGACGTGGCTGGCGTTGCCCAAGCTGCAGCGCGGGGCGCAGCTGCGCCCGCGCCGTTTGGCGGCTGCTTGCTTGGTTGGTGCCGTGCTGTGCGAAGCCGTCAATTTGCTCGTACTGGTCCGGCTGTACCCGGCGTTCCACGCCGGGCTTTCCGTGCTCACCGTCGGCTGTCTGGTCTTGGGGCGGCAGACGTGGGCCCTGCTCGCCGCCGATGCTGGGCCGAGCGGGGAGGCCGCATCGGCCATGGCCGGCGATCGGCGTCGCACGCTGAGCGTCGCGGCTGGCTGCGCGCTGCTCGTCGTGGGCACGGTGGCCGCCGTGCGCCCCGCCAGTGAACGATTGGCGCGCTTCGACAATTTCAGGCTGCTCTTGCTCGATCACGCTCCGTTGCTCGGCCAAGCGGTGTCGTTGGCGGCGCGGTTGAGCCCACCGCCGCCGTTGTCCACTGCGTCAGCGGCGGCTGCGCAGCCCGCGACGCTGCCGGGGGCGGGGGCTGCAGCTGGCGGGCCGTCGCTGGCGGGTCGCGACATTCTGCTGGTCACCATCGACGCGCTGCGCGCCGATCACGTTGGCGCTTACGGCTACCCGCGGCCGACCACGCCGCACATCGACCGCCTGGCGGCCGGAGGGGCGCGCTTTGCGTGGGCCTATTGCGCCACGCCGCACACCTCGTACTCGGTGACGTCGCTGATGACGGGCAAGTACATTCGCCCGCTGTTGCTTCAGGGGGCCGGCGCGGACTCGGAAACCTGGGCCAGCTTGCTGCGAACCTACGGCTACCGAACCGCGGCGTTCTACCCGCCAGCGGTGTTCTTCATCGACCGCCAACGCTTCGAGCCGTTCGAACGCAACGACCTCGGTTTCGAGTACCAAAAGAAAGAGTTCCTGGAGGGGGAGCCGCGGGTACGGCAGGTCGAGAGTTACCTGCACGGCCAGGGCGACGACCAGAAGCTCTTCGTCTGGGTGCACCTGTTCGGTCCGCACGAGCCCTACGAACAGCACCCCGAGTTCGACTTCGGGCAGCGCGACGTCGATCGCTACGACTCGGAGGTCGCCGCCGCCGATGCGACCGTGGGGCGCCTGGTGGAGGTGTTTCGCAACGCGCGCCCGGGATCGGTGGTGATCGTCTCTTCCGACCACGGCGAGGAATTCGGCGAGCACGGCGGCCGCTACCACGGCAGCAGCGTGTACGAGGAGCAGGTTCGCGTGCCGCTCGTCATCAGTGCGCCGGGCGCGATCTCGCCGCGCGTCGTGGAGCAACCGGTTCAAGCCATCGACCTGCTGCCGACCGTGCTGCGCTCCTTGGAGGTCCCCGTGCGACCGCGCGTGCGCGGCCGCGATCTCGGAGCGCTGTTGATCGATGCCGATTCAGACGCCCCGGCGGACGACACCGGATCAGAGGCCCAGCGCGATGGTTTCGCCTACGTCGAGACCGACGAACACGCCATGCTCGCCCGCGGCACGTCGCGACTCGTGTGTCAGCGGCGGCTGGGGGCGTGCCGGCTGTTCGACGTGGTCACTGATCCTCGTCAGGCCCACGACCTGTCCGCGGAGCGGCCCGCCGAGCTCGAACGCTTGCGCTCCGAGCTGCACGCGCTCAACGCCAGTCACGGCCAGTTCGAGCGGCAGGGGTTGCGTCAGGAGGGGCAGGGCTGGCCACCGGCGATCTTGCGCGGCCTGGCCGGCGATGGCGACGCCGCGCTCGAAATCGCCGAGCTGCTCGACGACGCCGACGTTCAGATCCGGCGCAAAGCCGTGGAAGTGCTTTACAATTTGCGCCACCAGGAGACCGTTCCGGCGCTGACGCTCGCGCTGCAGCGCGATGAAGACCCGCTGGTGCGTCGCTTTGCGTCCGTCACACTCACGCGGCTCGGCCACGGGGCGTCCCTCACCATCGAGCTGCTCGACGACCGCGACGCGAAGTGGCGCCGGCGCGCCGCGCTGAGTCTCGCGGAGAGCGGCGACGGTCGCGGGCGCGACGAACTCGTCGGCTGGTGGATGAGCGGGGAACGCAGCTTCGAGGAATCGAGCGATCTGCTGCGCGCGCTGGGACAGATCCGCGCCGAGTCGGCGGTGTATCCGTTGCTCGAGAGCCTGGACGACGTGCGGCTGCGGCCGGCCATCGCCCGAGCGCTGGCGGCCATCGGTGATGACGCGGCGCGTGGTGGGCTGGCCAAGGCACTCGCGGTCGAGCCCTACCAGACCGCTCGCCAGGCCTTGGCGCGAGCGCTGGTCGACCTGGGGGCGGACAACGAGCTGGTCTCACCTCTGCGACGTTGGCTCGGAGTGCCCGATCCCCTCGACGGCGGGTTGGGCATGGCGGTCGCGGCGGGGATCCTGCAGCACGTCGGCGGTCCCGACTCGAAGGGTCTGCGCGACCTGCGTCGCAACGCGCAGCTCGGGGAGCTGGTGCGCCTCATCGTGCCGAAGGCGGGGAACGGGCAGGGCGTTCGCCTGATCGTGCGCGCGCGCAACAGCGGGTCGGAACCGGCGCTGATCTGGGTCGGGCAGCCCCACCAGATGTTCGGATACGACTCTAAAGGTGTGCCGGTAAAAGCGCGAAAAGTGCCGGAAATTCATCCGACTAATCGTATCTCGCTCGAGCTGCCGCCAGGCCCCGACTTCACCGAGCGGCACGTGTTGGCGCCGGCTGTGCTGGGGCTCGAGGCGGGCCGCGCCACGTTCGTCGTGGTCTTGGCTGAGCGGGGTGTCGAGGTGGGTGCGATTGCGGCCGTGCCCCTCGCCGACGAGATCCTTCCACCGACAAAGCGGACTGCGGACCCGAAAGCCGAACAATCGACACGACAAGCTGGAAACACGCCCGGCAACCAGTGATATAGAGCGCCCCGTGGCTGACGAAGAACGCACCCAGAACGACGATGATCCCCAGGCCGAGCTCGCCGAGGGGCAAGAAGACGTAGGCACCGAAGGCAGTTCGGAAGAGCCTCAGAATCGCCGCGCCCGTCGCGCCGCCGCCTCGCAGGCTCGCAAACAGCGCTTGCGCGAGCGGCAAGAGGCCGAGGCCGTCGGCCTCGACGCGCAGGAAATCATCGACGATGCGCTGGTGCGATCGACCGACTCGCTCGGCAAGTGGTTGCGCCGCAACTCGACGTCGCTGCAAGTGGCTGTACTGGTCGGCGTGGCGGGTTGGGCCGGGTGGGGGATCTACTCCTGGCGCGCCGCGGCCGCGCGCGCGGAGGCTTCGGACGTGCTGGCTGCGGCCGTCGCCGCCGAGCGCGGCAAGATCGGCGATCCGGCGGAGCAGGGCAAGCTGAACGAGCAGAAGATCATCGACCCCACGCCGATCTTCGCCGACGTCGCGGCCAAGCAGGCCGCGACCATCGAGGGCTTCGAAAAAGCCGCCAAGATGCGCGAAGGCAGCGGTACGAGCCTGTTCGCCCAGCTGGCGCTCGCGGGGATGCTGCTGGACACCGGCAAGTTCGACGAGGCGCGCGCGGCGTACGAAGAGGTCAAGAGCGCCAAGTTGACGGCTTCCGACCCCGAGTTGCGCGGCCGCGCCCTGGAAGGCATCGCGCTCGTCGAGCAAGCCAAGGGCGACAAGGCGGCGGCGATCAAGGCCTACCAGGAGCTGCAGAACGCGGACATTCCCGGCTTCGTCGAGCTGGCATTGTACGAGCAGGCCCGTTTGCACCGCGATCTGAAGCAGCTCGACGAAGCCAAGCAGGCGCTGACGAAGCTGAAGGAAAAGATCGGCACGCCCACCGCTTCCCCCATGTTCGGGATCCCGTCGGGTTACCTGCAAGGGGGGCTCAAGGCGCTGAGCGACGAACTGGGGCTCGAAGGGGACAAGCCGGCCACTGCGGGCGCCAACCCCATCACGCAAGAACAGCTGCGAGCGCTCACGGCTCCCGTCCAAGAGAAGATCAACTCCGCCGCCAAGAAGGCGAAGGAACGCGCCGCGGCGGGCGACGAGGGGCCCAAGGACGTGCCTGCGTCCACCACCGACGACAAGGCCGGTGAGAAGGCGGCCAACGAAGGCGAATGAGACATTTTCCCCATTTCGCGGCCTTCGGCGCGGCCGTCGTCGCGACCTTCAGCGGTTGCCAGCCGATCCGCACCACGGCGCTGCCGGAGCTCGAAGGCTGGGCCAACCGCCCGAGCTACGCGATGTCGCTCTTGTATCGCAAACCGCTCGTCGCGCTGGGGCGCCGCAACGACGAACCGTACGAGCGGGGGCGTCCCGCCGTCGACGTGGTTCACCACCGGGTGTTCGTCGGCTCGAGCGACCGTGGCTTGTATTGCCTGCGCGCCGAAGACGGGCAGATGCTGTGGCGCTTCGACACGATGGGGCCCGTACAGAGCGAGCCGCTGTACGACGCGGTACACGACGTCGTGTACTTCGGCTCGAACGACGGCGCGCTGTACAAGCTCGAGGCGTCGAACGGCGAACTGTTGTGGCGGTTTTCGAGCAACGCCGAAGTGGCGCGCAAGCCGATCCTCGACGGCGACGAGCTGTACTTCGTCAACGCCAACGACACGGTGATCGCCGTCGATGCCAGCACCGGCAAACGCCTGTGGAGTCAGCACCGCACGCCCGCGCTGGGCATGGAAGTGGCGGGGCACTCGGGGCTGTTGTTCCACGACGGCAACCTGTTCGTCGCTTTCAGTGACGGCACGGTGACGGCTTACGAAGCGGCGACGGGGCGCGAGGCGTGGGACCCGGTCGATCTGTCCGCCGAAGCCGAGCAGGCTCTGGGCGAAGTCCCGGCGTACCTCGACGTCGATACGACGCCGGTTGCCGCCAGCATCGACGGCATGGACGCCATCATCGTCGGCAGCTACGCCGGCGGTGTGATGGCGTTGCAAGCCGAGAACGGCAACCAGATCTGGTCCAACACGGCCGTGCTGAGCGTCACTGACGTCAGTTACTGGCACCAGCCGGCGCATCAAGGTGCGGACGGTCGCATGTACGAGCAGCACGACATCGTGATTGCGAGCACAGGCACGACCGGGCTGTGGGGTCTCGACGCCAAGACCGGCGCCGAACTGTGGCGCCGCGATTTGCCCGACGGTGGTACCAGTGCCCCGGCGTTCATCTCCGGCGCGATGTTGATCAGCACCACGCAACACGGCTTGTTCCTGTTGTCACCGCTGGGAGGCCGGGTCATCGATGGCGTTCACACCCAGGCCGGCTTCTCGATGCCCCCGGTCACCGAAGGGCAGCGCGCCTTCATCCTCAGTGATTCCGGGGACTTCCTGGCTTTCACCGTGCCACTCCCGGGCCAGCCCAAAACGCGCCTCTGAGCGCTCGCCTGCGGCTCGCTCGAGCCCTCGTTTGCTTGGATTTGGCGCAATAGAGCCGAAAAGAGGCCGCGAAGAGGCTCGGCGCGTCGCTCGAAGTTCGACATGCGGCCATCCCACATCCAGCCGCGACAACCACAGCGCTCCCCGACTACTTATGTAAGTCCGCGTATCGGTGCTCGGCCGGCACGTCCAAGGTCCAATCGGAAGCGCGTCGGCTCGCCGAGTCCGGCATCACGCCGTCCAAAAAGTCGTGCGCTCGGGGTCGTGTGCGTCTCGGTCCATTCCTGGTCACTCGCGCCGGTCCGCGTCGCCATATGACGACGTGTGAGACCCGCCGCCAACGCCACGGCGCGCGACCGCCAGATGGGCTGTGCATCAGCGGCGTTTGCCGTTCAGCACAACCCAATCCTTCGTCGCCGTGCTGTCGCTGGGACTGTCGCGCTGGGACGTGCTGTCGCTGGGACTCGTCGCTGCGATGGCAACCTCGTTCCATCGCTCCGGCCAACCTCGGGGGACGCTGCACAGAGCCATCCCCCCGTGGTGTCACAAGTTCGCATAAGATAGATTATGTTAACTAACGCGTGAGGGATTTTGAGGGGTTACGGCCCGGTTCGTCATCAGTCGTCCCATCACGCGGTGCGCTGGCGCGTCGTTCGAGACGCCTTGAATGGTCCGATGCCGCACGCCTCGAGTGCCATCGACTCGTGTCGCTGCGCGTGCTTCATGCGGGCAGTACGCAGCGACGTGTTGTTCCTCGTGCTTCATCGACGGCGCGGCGTCGTGCGGCGACACGCTCGAACGTCGCCAAGGCCCAGGTCGATCTCGGACGCCGAAAGCTGGACGCCACGCACCGGCACTCGTCCGACGGCACCGACGAAGTCACGGCACCGACGACCTTCGGCGCCGACGCGTTCCCGGTGCTCCGCGCTTTTGACTCGTGGCCCGAGTCGACGCACACGCTTCGTCAGCGGTACGGGTTTTCGATCGGTGGCCGCGTGGAGTCCGGGAACGACTGCGACGGCAGCGCGCGGGGCCGAAAACCGGCCCAGGTCAGCTGGCAAAGCGGCGGCGGCGCGGGTTCGGCGTGCCCGCGGGCCTTGTTGGCTCGGGGGTTCTTCTTCGCCTTGGCGCCGCGCGGCCCGGGGTCGTCCTCGTGCGCCTGGGGCGGTGCATCGAAATGGACGGTGACGAGGCGCTCGCGAGCCGAAACGAAGAACGCCGCGCCGGTCAGACCCGTCGTCGGCGGCGTGATCACCCAGCGCAGTTCGGGTACGGCGTTCGACGGTGCTGCAGGTGTGGCTGGCGTCTGGGATGTCGCGTTGGGTCCGCTGACGTCGGAGCCGTCGATGGCGATCGTGTCGAGCGCTGGCGGCATGGGCGGTCGCGGATCGGCTGCGAGGCTGCCGATGGCACCAGTGTGGGTGCAGCCGGGGCTCGCCACGACGTCGGTCACGAGCAACGGGCCTTCGAGCAATGGCGTGCAGTGCGCCGGGCGCCCCACCGCCAGGCATGGGACGGATTCGGGGCTGGGCGTGACGTCGGCGGTCTGGGTCAGCAGGCGCGTCGGGTCCACCGGGGCGGCCAACGTGCGGTTGGCCGCGTAATCGACGTCGCGTGCCGTGCGCACGATGGTCGCGGCCGAACGGTGACGCGGCGTTGGTGGTGCGACGACCTCTTCCGGTGGTGGCAACGGTGTGGCCGCAAACAGGATCAAACGCCGTGCGGCGGCGTCCAGGGATTCGGCGACGTGGGCTGCGTCGGGGGATCGGGCGATGAGGCGAATCGCTTCGGCCGCGCCCGCCAGCGCGCGCGCATCGTTCACCTGGGCCACGGCGCTGAAGCGCAAGTCCGCGCCGCGATAGTCGCCCTGCAGGTAGCGACGCACCCCGTCGGTCAGCTGCCGGCAGGCGTGCCAGCCGGCGCGCTCACAAACCTGGCGCAGGGTTGGCGGCGACTGAGGTGCCGACGCGCGCGGTGGCGGTCTTTGACAACTCAACGACGGGACCACGAGCAGCGCCAGGAGCCCACTCCACCACGACCATCCACGCACGGACTCATCGTACGCAGGATTTGTCGTCGTCACAACCGGGCGGCGTCTCCGTCGTGCCGACCCGCCTGGGGGCCCGTACCATTTCCGGCTTGGCCATGCGCTCCGTCGCGGGGCGGACCCACCAGTGAAACACTGCGATTGGCGCTTGGTGTGGCCTCGGTCTGGCGCGGGTCTGGCGTCCCTCCCCCAAACGTCGGGGGACGGCCGACTGGCTCGCGCCGGGCTTGCCCCACAAAAAAGCGCGACCCGGCGGGGTTGGATCCGCCAGGTCGCAGGAACCAAAGGGAGAAGCCAATGGTACCGGGACAGAAAGTAGCAGAAACCCAACCCACCCGCGATTCGGAACTCGCACTCACGGTGGTCGCGACATCGAGCTCGAACGGACGGGCGCCGTTAACTCTCTGCGTCCGCGGCTCCAGCAGGTCGTTCATGTCGAAATGAAAAACGCCACCCGAGGAGGTGGCGACCTTTCAGCGCTTTTTGCCGCGCTTTCTTCTGAGCGGGAGACGGGATTCGAACCCGCGACCCCAAGCTTGGGAAGCTTGTGCTCTACCAACTGAGCTACTCCCGCGCGGGAGGCAGACATTATCCCTTCGCCAACATTTCGCAACGGTTTTGGTGAGCCCCGGCCGGCCGATCCTCGCCCATTTCAGGGGCCGGCGAGGGTGACGTAGATGATTGGGACCAGGGCGCCGAGCGCCGCGAGAATCGCTCCCCTCCCCATCAGGCCCTTGCGGCCGGGAAGCATGAACAGGCCTGAGCCCGCCAGGAACAGCAGGAAGACGGCGTAGCCGTCGGCGACGTACGTCCAGGCCTTCTTGCCGCGATTGAGGTGCAGCCAGTTGATGGCGCGCAGGACGAAGCGCGGCTGTTGGCCCTCTTCTCGAACGTGCCCCGACTTTAGATCGACGTAGAGCGTGCGCTGGTCAGGCAGGCTGATCTCCAGTTCGTCGTCGGTGGGGCGATAGACGTCGGCGGGCGCGACGCCCGGCGCGACCCGTTCGAGCACCGCCTGGGAAACCGCGTCGTCGTCGTCCGTGTCGGCGGGCAGTTGCACTTGGTGCTCGACGTCGATTTGGGTGAAGTTCGGATCCCAGTCGGAGATGTGGTTCACGGCCAGGCCACTCAGGGCATAGACCACGGTCAAGCCCACGGCGAGGTAGCCGACGTCGCGGTGCAGGGCGCGCAGCCAAGGGCGGATCTTGAAGCGGCGAGCGCGCCTCGCCGCGGGCCGAGCCGGCTTTTGGGGCTCCGCCGCAGACGGCTCCACCATCAGCTGTAGCGCTCCTCTTTCCAGGGATCGGCGTGGTTGTGATAACCGCGCGTCTCCCAGTAGCCCGGCTCGTCGTGCTCGACGAAGCGAATGCCGGTGAGCCACTTGGCGCTCTTCCAGAAGTACAGATCGGGCACGAGTGAACGGACCGGCGCTCCGTGGGCTGCGCCGAGCCGTTTGCCCTCGTGTTCATACACGACCATCACGTTGTCTTTGAGGGCTTCGCGGCGACGGATGTTGGCGGTGTAGCCATGGGCCGCTTCGAAGATCACGTGACGGGCGCTCTTCTTCAGGCCGGCCATGCGCGCTAACTCCGAGACGCGCACGCCCTTCCACTGCGCGCCGATCAGCGACCAGCCCGTGACACAATGCACGTCGACGTGGGCCGTGACTTGCGGCAACTTCAGCAACTGCGCGAAGTCCAGCACGAATGGCTTTTCCACTTCGCCGTGAACCTCGAGTCGAAATTCGCTGGTTTTGGGATTGCCCGGGCGGCCCCCCATCGGGCGCAGTGCGCTCAGCACGCGCTGACCCGGCGGCAGGCGCGGACGGCCGTCGCTGCGAGTCTGCGCGCGCGCTTCACGCGTCAGCGAGTCGGAGAAGTAGTACAGGCCGCCGAGCACGGCGATCGTCGAACCCGCGGCGGCTTGGGTGACGAACTTGCGGCGTGCCATCCGACGCGCGAGGAGCCGGTCGATGTCGGTGTCTTCGGTCATGGTTGGGGTACGTCGCGATTGGCGCGCGGGTTACCGAACCCTGCCACGAGCGCCGTTTCGGGGCCATCGTCGCCGTTTTCCGAACCAAACGGCGAAAAACCGAGCAAAGCGCGATGCCCAAGGCGTTTCTGGCGTGGGTCGAGCATCGTTCCTGATGCCGCAGGTCGTGGCGGTTTTGGTCAGGAACGTCGCGATTTCCGACATCGCCCGACGTCCAGGTGGCGTTTGCGCCGGAGTTTTTCCGATCTGAGCCCAGGCCTGCGGTGCCTTTGTGGCAAACTGCACGACTACATGTGCCGCCTGTTCGGATTTCGCAGCGTCATTGCCAGTCAAGTTCACTCGTCGCTCTTGGCAGCCGAGAACGCCCTCGGAGAGCAGAGCAACAATCACCCCGATGGCTGGGGTGTGGCCTACTACGTCGATGACTGCCCGCAGCTGATGCGCAGTCCGCAGCACGCCCTCGGTGATCAGCTCTTTCACCGCCTGAGCGGTGTGGTGTCGAGCGAAACGGTGCTCGCTCACGTGCGCAAGGCGACCCAGGGCAACAAGAGCGTGCTCAACTGTCATCCGTTTCAGTACGGGCGTTGGGTTTTTGCCCACAACGGCGACATTCCGAACTTCTCCGAGACGCGGCAGGCGTTGCGCGAGCACATCCCCCCTCGCCTGCGTCGGTTCATTCTCGGTGACACCGACAGCGAAACGGTCTTCTACATCCTGCTCACCGAGCTCGAGCGGCTGGGGCCGCTCAATCGCCCCCACCTGGTCGGTGACTTGATCAAAGCCGTGCAGAAGACCATGGAGAT
>QJWJ01000088.1 GCA_003235365.1 Deltaproteobacteria bacterium | reverse complement strand
GCCCAAGAGTTGATGGTGTTCACACACAACTGGCTGTCGGTGTAGATCACCGCGGCTTCCCCGGCCGGGACTAGCTTGAAACCGGCGATGAGTGCCGTCAGTTCCATCCGATTGTTGGTGGTGTCGGGAACGTGCCCGAACGCTTCGTCGACGAGTTCGCCCTCACGCACGAAAACGGCGCCCCAACCGCCGGGGCCGGGGTTCGGATGCGACGCGCCATCGGTGAAGACGCCGTCCTGCGGGCCATCGGTGTACCGCTCGAGCACCTCGCTCACCGTCAGGTTCTCCTCGGCAGATCCAGAGGAACGCCTCGCGCTACCAGCTGACGCCCCGCCGCTTGCTTTGCGCCGGGGGCTGGGGCCGGGGGCCGTGCGCTTTTTGCATCGCAGGCATGCTTTGGGGGTCCACCCCGGGTACTTGTCCAGCGCCGCTTGACTCACTTCGAAGGTTGAGCCGCAAGTCTGACATTCGAATTGAGGCAATCCGTGGTCTCCGTGCTCGTGAGGATCTTCCCTTGCTCGGTCGAGGGCGTTACGCATCTCGCCGCGCGGTGGCAATTGTCACTGTTCTATACGGGAATCGAACGGAGTACAGAAAATCCGACGAACCAGTGGTGGGTCCTGCACGAAAATACCAGCGCCTAGCTCGTCGAGTTCAGATCCGTGCGCGACAACGTAAAAAGTGAATTGACGCCCGGTAGGTGGCACTATCTGCTCGCGTTTGCCATTTCGCTCCGACAAACGGCGACCGTAGTGCGATTCGTGCCATACCGTCCGTCGTTCGGGGGGCGCGGATGGGGTCAACACTGCCGGCGTGGCGCTGGTGTGCACGGGGTGACTGCACCGGGCCCTGGTGGCCGGGTGTCGAACGATGGGCACCCCGTGATACACTCAACCGCGGCAGCGTAGTTGAGAGCTTTCGCCGAACTTTACATCGCCATGCCTCTCAGCGTTTGCGGCTGATGTCCTCGACGTTCCGGCTGATGCGCTGCACGGCGTCGTCGATACGGTCTTCGAAGTCGCGCAGTTGCGCCTCGACGTCGTCGAAGTCGACGGGTCGCTCGGCGACACGCTGGCGTGGTGTGGCGGGGGATTCATCGATGTGAACCCGCTGGCGGGTCTGTTCGCTCGCGCCCTCGGGTTGCTGCGCTTCCGGTTCGCCAACGATAGTCACGCGTGTTGCAGCGGTGCGCAGGGCTTGCTGCAGTTGACGGCCAGCGACTCTCGCTTGTCGCGCCCGCCGTCGCAGCTTCGGGCCGAGCGCAACCGAAAGCAGTGTCAGCAGTAGCGGCAATACGAGCAGGAACAAGACGCCGACCCCGACGCGCAGCGTCGCGAGTAGCGTTAACACGAGCCCGCGCAGCAACGGCGGCAGGCCGTGTGGGCCCGCGCCGCGCCTCGCTCGACGGTCTCGTCGTCGCTCTTGCCGTCGCTCTCGCCTTTCGCGGTGCTTGTCGCGGTGCTTGTCGCGTGTGCTGTCGTTCCCCGCACCGTCGCCGGCCGCTTGGTGTCGTGCTTGCGTGGATGGGCGACGTGGCGAGGGTTGCTCGCTGGGCACCGCTACCGCGTCGAGGCGTTGGGTGCGCAACAGTTGAGACAGGGGCTGACGACTTCGTCGGTCGGGATCTGGATCGAGCGCGTCGGTCAACACGCGCTTGAGTCGTTCGTCGACCCTCGAGCCGAGTGTCCCTTCGACGTCGATGGCCAGGCCTTGGTGTGGCAGCTGATCGGGATCGCTGCCCGCGAGCATCGACAGCGCCGTCGCGGCCAACGCGTACGTGTCGGTGGCCGGCATCGCGCGTCCCTGAAACTGCTCCGGAGCCATGTAGCCGAACGTCCCGACAACGGTGCTGCCGTCGGTTGGATTGAGGTGGTGTCGAACCGAACCGAAGTCGACCAACGCAAACGAGCCGTCGGGGCGCCGAATGACGTTGCTGGGCTTGATGTCGCGATGAATCACCGCCGGGCTTCGCGAATGCAAGTAATCCAGCGTCGCCGCTGACTCCCAGAGCAGGCGGACGACGTCCTGTTGGCTGAAGTCCCCTGTGTCTCGCAGCGCCCGGAGCGTCTTTCCTTCGACCTTCTCCATGGCCAGGTACAGCGCACCGTCCTCCTCGAAGTGCGCGACGTAGCGCGGCAACGAGGGATGAGTCAGCCGAGCGAGGACCGCCGCTTCGCGCTCGGCCAGTTCGACGTCCTTCCAGTTTCGCGCGTGCCGGATCGAGAATCGTTTGAGGGCGACCAGCTCCCCCTGCTGCTTGTCGACGGCCTCGTAGGTCGTGCCTTGGGCCCCACGCCCGAGCACCCCGTTGATGACGAATCTTCCATCGCCCACCGTCGCGCCATTGGCGAGCTCCTCGGTCTGTGTCGGCACGACCCCAGTATTGGAACCGCTTGCCTGTCGTGTAAACCCCGCATCCGCGGCGCGCTCTGCGGACGACTTCCGCCCTCGCGTCGCGCCGCGCCGAATGAGCGTTCGCGAACGCTCGTTCGATGCAACAGAGAATGGAGTCGAGCAAGCGACTGCAATCGGGGCGGTTTTCGGGCCCTCTCCAAGCGGGGGTCTGAAGACTGCCCGACAATCGTGCTCGCCCATCGAGGAGCACCAATCAGCTCGCCACTGCACGCAAATTGCCCCGAAAGGTCACCCCGACGGGGTGAGGGCGCCTTATCGGGGTCACCGTCGGCTCCCCCTGGGCGCAGCTGATTTGTCGCAGCAATCAACCTGATTGCTGCTTAGAATCGCGCAGTGTGGACCTCGGGAAATGATGAGAATTGAAGCCCGCGACGTGATCGTCGCGGTGGGTGCGAGTCGGACGACTTCCAGCGGTCTCGGCCGCCAACCCGCCGGGTGTCGTCGCCGCTTTCACGGGCGCTGGTTGGTGCCAGGAGGGATGCGCGTTCGGGTGGGCATCGAGGTGCTCGCTGCGTGTGTGCTCCTCGTCGTGGCACTTCTCGGTTGCAAAGCATCGCCCTCGAAGGCCGTCGCCACGTCGAACGCCGGGTCGGGCATCGGAACGCCGAGCTCTGCAACGACGGCGGCCTCACGGTCCGGTCCCGCGACCGCTCCTGCTGTGCCTTCGACCGAGCGTGAGCCGGAAGCGTTGCGTTTCGTCGCGCTGAATACGGGTGGAGCGACCGACGACGAACCGCTCCCTTGGATCGTCGGATTGCATGGTTTGGGTGATCGGCCCGAATCGTTCGCTGGACTGTTTCGCCAATTGCCGTTTCGAGTGCACGTGTACGTCCCGCGCGCACCGCTGCCCTATGGTTCCGGAGCCGATTGGTTTGGCGTGCGCGTCGGAGGTGACGTCGACCAACTGACGGCGGCCATGCAGCGCGCGACGAGCCAGGTCGCGAGGCTCGTACGCGACTTGGGCAAACGACGGCAAAACGTCGGCAAAGCCATCGTTACGGGCTTCTCCCAAGGCGGCATGCTCAGTTTTGCCTTGGGCGTGCGCCATCCCGAAATCGTGCGAGCCAGCCTGCCCATCGGCGGTTGGCTACCGCCGCCGTTCGTCGCGGCGTCAGGCCTCACTTCTGCGCAGCGCCAGCTCGGTCCCATTCGTGCATTTCACGGTGAGCAGGACAACCGTGTCCCGCTGGCTCCGACGTTGGTGATCGTCCAGGAGCTGTCACGGTTGGGATTCGACGTGGAGATTCGACGCTATCGGGGCTTGGGACACTCGATCAGCCCGCAGCTGCGCAACGATTGGCTGGCCGCGCTCGAGCAGATCCTCTCGGCGCCGCCCTGAGCCTTCCACTGGGCGACAACCTCGTGCTGGTCGAACTGCGTCGGGCCGCTTCAGCGATGCGCGGTCTCGAATTGATGGTTCGCGTTCGGCGTGCGGTCGAGCAGCGGCAGCTGCGCTTCGATCGCGTCGAGCCAAGCGCAGAAGGCTCGCTCTTCGGTCTGCATGACCGATGCCAGTCGCGCTTCCCAATCGTCGACCACCGCCGGCAGCCGCGCGGCCATGTGCTGCAAGTGGCCCTGTTCGTCGTTGATGATTGACGCCATGGACGCCGCAGCGCCGTGCTCGCCGAGGACCCGTTGGTAGGCGGGGTAGAAGCACTGAGCACGGATCTCGATCGCGGTGCTCGTCATCACGTAGCAAACGTCTTGGGAATGGCCGGGCAATACATCTGCCGCGCTGCGGTCGACTGCTTGAAAGTATTGTTCGGCGCTGTCGCCGGCCAGCGTGTGTGCCGCGTCGAAGGTCCGGACCAAGTCCACGTGATCGGTTGCGTTGACCGCGAAGCGCTTCAGGCGCAGTGCGTGCACCGCCTCCTCGAGGATGTGCTGCAAGCCGTCCAAGTCGAGGTCTTCGGCCCGTCGCGCCTTCAACATCTTCCGAACCCCGACGTACTCCAAGCGCGACAGCGTGTTGAGAAACCGCGCGTGGACGTCGGGTAGAGCCACGATTCGGTGAAGTATCGCTTCTTGGCGCCGACAACCGGCTGCGCTCAGGCAGGCATCGAGGAAGTGCTGCATCGCGTTGACCATATTGACAGGCCGAGTCGCTGGCAAGGCGAGCCGACCGCACCGCAGCGGTACGCCCCACGCGCGCAGTCCCGGTCAACGCCCACTGAGCCGGCGCCGATGCCGCAGGAGCAGCCGTCTCGCAACGGAGCCAACCCGCCGTCAAGTCCCCGGTTTCCGCTGCTACCGAAGCCGATCTGCTTCGGTCGGCCCTTCTCAGAATTGTCACAGCCCTGGCACGCCGCTTCCACGGCACCCGCTTTACCTTTTGGATCGTGAAACTCCGAATCCTGGAACTTGGGTCGAATTCCTTTCAATTGAAGGGCTTCGACATCTCAGCCGGCGGGCACGTGCAGAACACGTGGGGCCTCAAGCGCACCGTACGGCTCGTACGGGGGTTGGGTGCGGACGGCCAGCTCGATGCTGAACACGTTCGTCGTGGGTTGGATGCCGTCGCCGAATTGCTCGCCGCGACACAGGACGAGCAACCCCTGATCTGCGTCGCCACGAGCGCTGTCCGCGAAGCGAAGAATCGCACCATGTTGCTGTCCCCGCTGGTCAGCCGCTACGGCGTCGTCACGCGAGTTCTGTCAGGAGACGAGGAGGCGCGTCTATCGTTCGATGGGGCGCTGGCGACGATGACCGGCAGCCTGGGCAGGGTGTGCGTCGTCGACATCGGAGGGGGATCGACTGAGATCGCGCTGGGCGATCAGCGCGGTCCGGAGTTCACCCACAGCGCCAGGGTTGGGACGCTGCTCGGCAAACGGGCCCTCGACGAGCTCGAGCGACAGGCACTGCCGACTTTGGCGCGGCTGCGCTGGGCCAACCTGGACCATGTCATCTTCGCCAGCGGTACGGCGAGGGCGTTGCAGAAGCTGCTCGTTTCGCAGGGCGCCGTTGCCGATGGCGAGCCGCTGCCCGTGGCGTTGATCGAAAGTTTGGCTCCGGCGCTGGACGGCGTTCCCGTCGCCGAGTTCGTGCGACACGGCCTGAGTGCAGAACGCGCCACCACCATGCCCACCGGCGCCCGTCTCATCGCGGCGGTGGCTCGTGCGATCGGCGCGTCTGTCATCGACGTCGCCGATGGTGGCCTTCGCGAAGGGGTCGCTCTGCGCGAGTGGCGACGGCGGACCGTGCGCAGCGTCCCCGAGGAGCGCGAGCTGAGCTCCAGCCCTCGTTGGTTCTCGGCAGTCGGTTCGCTTCAGAATCTCGTGATGGGCTCCTGACCGCGGCGGCTCGCTGGCCGACCGTGAAACCGCGCGTTACCGGTCAGCGCGTCTCGGTAGGCTCCCTGGGGCAACGTCCGTCCTCGGTGGTGGAGGAGGCGCGGGTTTTGCGTCGAGGGGTTCGGCGGAGCGGACAACGCGTCCCGATTCCGCATCGTCTGCGCGCGTGCGCTCGGGGCTCAGTACATCCACGCAATCCGATTGCGACTTGGAAAACGGGGCACTAGTCTCGCTCTGGGTTCGGGATGGGTTCCTCCTGCCCGCCCGTCACGTCAACGAAACTGTTTCAAGAAAAAGGACCTTCCGAAATGGCATTTGTGGTCACCGAAAACTGCCAACGCTGCCGCTTCACCGACTGCGTGGATGTCTGCCCCGTCGATTGTTTCCACGCCGGCGAAGACATGCTCTACATCGATCCGGAAGAGTGTATCGATTGTGGGGCCTGCGTTCCGGAGTGTCCTGTCGAGGCGATCTACGACGAGGCGCAACTGCCCGACGACATGCAGAAGTGGGTCGAGATCAACGCGGAAAAGGCCAAGAGTTTGCCGGTCATCAACGAATCCGGAGAGCCGCTGCCGACGGCCGAAGCGCGCAAGAAAGAGCTCGGCTTCTGAGAGCGAATACGAGCGCCCTCGGCACGATGATCGTCCGAGGGCGCTACGGGGAAGTGGCTTGGCAGGCGAGCGCCCACATCGAGATTCGCGGACTGGGCTCAGCGCTCCACGATCAGCCCGGTCGAACCTTCTTCGCCGGGGATCCACCGTACGCCGTGCCAACCAGGGGGAACACGGGGCTCGGTAAACTGAAACATGAAGTGCGCGTCCTTGGGCGACAGGTTGATGCAGCCGCCGCTCTTGAGCTGACCCCAGTCGTCGTGCCAGTACGCACCGTGGAGCGCGTAAGGGCCGCTGAAATTCTGGGCCCAGGGAACGGCGCTGTGCACGAGTTCGTTCGGCGCAATCATCGTCGACGTGACGAACTTGCCGGTGATCTTGAACCACCCCGTCGGTGTCGATGCGGTCTCGAGGGTGGGGATCTTGCCGTGGGGCGGCCCACCCTTTCCGGGCGACATCAGCGTTGCAAACACCGGCCGGGTGCCTTCGAACGCGAGGAGCCAGCCACCCAGAATGCTGACCTGCACCCAAGTGTGACGACCCCGTGGTGCCTTGCCGGTTTCGTCCTTTCCGAACACGGGTGCGCCCCAAGGCGTCTCCGTACGCGGCGTGGGAATGACCGCATCGCTCACGGCGAGCCAGTCACCGTCAGTCGTCTTGACGTATTCGTCATCGCCATCGCTGCGGCGTTCGTCGCTGAGCTGAACCCACGACAGCCGTTCAAACACGTCTTGGGTCTTGACGAAGTGTCCGTCGCGGAGCTCGTACTTCGGGCGGTCTCGCTCGCGGAACATCGCGACGGGAAGGCGGATCTCCTCGTCGAGGTGAATGCCCTCGAACTCGACGCGTTCGTAGATCTTCAGGCGGTCCTTGGGGACCCACGTCAGGTCGTCGGTCAGCACCATGGCACGGCCATCTCGACGGAACTCTTTGGTCCAGGCCACGGCTGAGCGGGCGATGAGCTGCTTGTGTCCCTCTTGCATGCCGTGGGGCATGCTGGGAATGAACGGGGGTTCGGCATCGGGTACCGTCAGGTCCACACCGAGCAGCGACTCGTGCACCTCGCCGCCAGCCAGCGCCTGCTCGATGCGCTTCTTCTGAAAGCGAAAGTCCCACTCGCGTGCGCGCATGTTTCGCTCGCTCGGCGGGTGGTGATAGCGTTGGGCGTCGATTGACTCCCCGTAGAAGGGGTGGGGATTGGGGCGCGTGGCGTCGGGCGAATAGGGGAACACCGACTTCAGTTCCGGATCGTCGGGATCGAGTGTCGCCTTCTTGCCATCGACGCAGACGTAGCCACGCGGCTCGATCGCGTACCACGTCTTGCATCCGGGGCCTGCGACGGGTTGCGTTTCGCGCAGCGCGACCGAGCTGCCGAACCACAGAAAGCCAATCCACTGCGTGCGGCTGTCGGGTTTGCCTCGAACCCACACGTTGCGACTCTTCGGGTAGAGTCGCGGTCCGTCGGTCGGCAGCGTTCGGTTGAGGTACGAGGCAAGTAGCTGCTCTCGAGTCTGTGTTTCGGTGTCCCTCGAGCCTGTGTCCCTCGAGTCGGTGTCCCTCGAGTCGGGGGCGACCCGAGCCGTGCGAGTGGTTTCATCGGCGGGCTGAGCCGAGGGCGTCACCGTGGGGGGGCGCTGGGCCGTCTGCTGGGCGGGGGCCTGTGGTGCGGTTGCTTCGGCCGGGGCCGCATGGGACGTTCCTTCGACCTGTTTCGAGAGATCACACCCGCCGCCGCTCACTGCCATCAGCACGCCGAGTGCGCGCAGAGTATTCGCTGTCGACCATTGCCTGGCCCGGCCGACGGCATTTGTCGCGGGCACTCGAGTCGAGCAATCGTCGGGTGTTGGGCAGACCGGAGGCATGGGCGTCGAAATCGCTCCACGGGCTCAGAACGGCGCGGTGGGGCGGTCAGTCGACACTAGCCGTGGCATCGCGATTGGGCAAGTTGGCCGGGAAGGCCGCGCGAAGGCTGCTTCGGTCGGGTTGGCGCATCGCCCTCTCTGTGTTGAAGTGGGCAACCGTGATCCCCCGAGCGCCGCGATCCGAAGCCGAGCTGCTCGAACGCGCCCAATGTCTTGCTGGTCGCTCTCTGGGCGACGTTGCCCGGCAATTCGGGCGCAAGGCACCGGCGGACCTGCGCCGCGACAAGGGTTTCGTCGGGCAACTGTTCGAGCTGGCCCTCGGTGCGACGGCTGGCAGTCGCGCCAAGCCAGATTTCGAGCACTTGGGGATCGAGTTGAAGAGTATTCCCGTCGATCCGCGTGGTGCACCGCTCGAAACGACGTTCGTCTGCACCATCGACCTGCTCGACGTGGGCAGGATCGAATGGGAACAATCGCGGGTGCGCTCCAAGCTCGCACGGGTCCTGTGGATGCCGGTGTTGGGCCTGCGTGACGTACCTGTGCCGGAACGCGCGATTGGAACGCCGTTGATTTGGAGCCCAACTGCCCAAGATGAAGCGGATCTGCGTTGGGATTGGGAAGAACTGGCTGGGTTGATCGGTCGCGGGGACGTCGACGAGATCACCGGGCACCTCGGCAAGGTGATGCAGGTGCGTCCGAAGGCGGCCAATTCGATGGCTCGTCGCCGCGCCCAAGACGTCGAGGGTTGGCGGGTCGACGCGTTACCTCGCGGCTTCTACCTTCGAACTTCCTTCACGGCGAGGATACTCGAGGCGCATTTTCGGCTCCCCGACATCGATCGTTGAGCCGGCTGAGTGAGAGTCCGCGATTCTCGAACGCTCACTACCCGATTGCTGCAACTACCCCAAACCGGGAGCGAAGGAACGCAGCAGCCGCTCGGCGTTGACGACTGCGAGTGCTTCGATGGGGTCCGAGTCGCCGAGCGCGTAGCGAGCCAGGGCCGCGTACAAGGCCATGTCCGCCTCCTCGAACCCCGCCGCGGCCTGCCTCAGCAACGCGTCTCTATCGGCGTGGTCCGCTCGGAGGTTGGCGATGGACGCTTCGAGCAACGCGGCGTAAGGGCGTCCCAGGGGAAGCGGATTGGCTTTGAGGGTATCGGCGTCGCCCCGCACGCGCGCGAGGAGCGCTTCACGGGCCGCCAGTGGGCTCGCCGCCGCGGTCGCCAACGCCGCTCTTGCGCTCAATTGAACCAAACTGGTCTGGGCCAGCGCGTTGTTCACCTCGGGTGAACGCAGTAACGCAGCAAACCCCCCGTCCACGATTTCGAGCGCTCGTGCGCCGTGGTCCAGGTATAGAAGTGCGGGGACGACCGCCAAGGCCACTTGGTAGCGCGCCGCGGGAGCCCCGGCGGAGGTCTGTTTGGCGTTCGCGGCTTCGGCGAGATCCAGCGCGTGCTTCGCCAGATCTCGGCAAAGCCACAGTAGTGCGGGGTGGCCCACTCGAAAGACGTTTGCAGCGCTGCATTCTTCGCGATCGACCGCGTCAGCCAATGCGGAAGGGAGGCGTTCGGCCAGCGCCTGTAAATCGCCGCGCAATGCGCTCGCCGTCAGAAAGCACGCTTCGGTTTGCGTGGCTTCCCACGAACCGGCATCGAGGTGCAAGGCGAACAGGCGGCGAGCGCGCTTGGCGTGTTTGATCGCGGCCAGCCATTGGCCTCGAAGTAGCGAACACTGCGCCGTTGCGAACTGTGTCCAGGCGCCAGCGCTGCGGCTGCGAGTTCGTTCGACGGCTTCAGCGACGCTGCGAAGGCTTTCGCTGCAGGCTTGGGCACGTCGCTCGGCGCCATGGGTCGACTCTCTGACCAAGGCAAACCCGAGGGCGCGCAGTTTTCGGGCCGGGTCGTCACTCGCTTCTGCGTGACGTTGGTGCAGTTGGGCCCACAGCGCTTCACGCGTCGGAGCGATCGAAGGCATGTGAACCGTGGCTTCCCACAGCGCATCCAGCACGGTGGGGCCAAGAACGACGTCTTTGCGGCTGCGGGTGAATGTTTCGGTCACGCGTGACCACAAGCCGCGTGGGCCGCTGCTCGTGCCATCGCTCGTCGGTGGGACGTCCACCCCCGCTTTCTGCAGTAGTTCTTCGAGCAACTGCATGCCTCGGTGCAAAGCACCGCAGCGCAGGAAGCCCTGTGCCGCTTCCACACCGAGCCGAATCTTCTCCGACTGCGTCGTCGCCAGTTCGGCGGCGCGTGCGAAGTGCGTTGCCGCGAGTGACGTTCTGCCCGCGCACCGCAGTGCAAGCGCCAGTACCTCGTGCAGAGCTCGATCGTCCATGGCGGGGTTGCGGATGAGCACCAACTGGTAACCTTCAGCCGCGCGCTCGAACGCGAATCGCCACGACGCATCGTGGGCTGCCGCGACGACGGCTGCGCTGCCGGCGTCGACCGAGCCAGACGCGAGGGAGTGCCAGGCATGCGCCGGATCGTCCGACGGCAACGCCTCGGCCAGCCTGCCATGCAGCTCGGCGAGTTGCTCGCTCGTGATCTGATCCATCACGGCCTCGTGGATCTTGTCGTGAAACAACTCCAATGTGGCGTTCCCCTCGCGGATCTGCCGGCGGATCAGGCCGACGTTCACCAGCAGTTGCACGACGGCCAGCCCCCCTCGAGCGAGGCCTGCAGCTCGCATTGCCACCGCAACGTCGAGGGGGTAACCCGCCGTGGCCAGCACACCGAGCAAGCGTCGTGATCCGCGCGGAAGCGCTACGCCGCGCCGGGCGATGAGCCGTTCGAGCCCTTCGCCGAAGGAATGAGCCTCGGACGGCCACGACACCGACTCCCGCAAGCGCCAAAGGGAGCCGGCAGCAGTGGCGATGTGCTGGGTGACTTGCTCTGTCTGACGTCCGTCAGTGAGGTGCTCCACGAATCGTCTGGCGTCCGAATCGCTGAGGGGCCGCAGTTCGACGTCCAGGGTGTCATCGACGTCAGCGCGGTCGAGGGTCGTGTCGCGGGACAGAAAGCGGGCCAGGGGCAGCTCGTCGTTGGCCGTCGAACAGTAGCTGAGCAACAGCACGATGTCGGATTGGGCCAGCTGGTTTTCGAGCGACGCCAGCAGCGCGAAGCTGTCGGGATCGCCCCACTGGGCGTCGTCGAGCCAGACCACGGCGGGTTGACCCGCCAACGCCCGAGTCAACAACCTGCCGAAGCTTTCGAAGGCGTGTTGACGCGCGTCGCGAGGAAGCAACTGGCTCGTGGGGGGCAGTTGATCCACCTGCAAATCGGCCAGGCTCGGGAACATGCGCGCCAGCACCTGGGTGCGCAGAGCGCCGAGTTCGCCCGAGTGCGCGACCTCCCGCAGATCGGTTTGCGTCGCGATCGAGTCGAGGAGCTGGTTGATGGCGCCGAACGGTCGGCGATCGCCTCGATAGCAACGCCCCCGAAAGACGCGGATGCCGCGATCGGCCAGCGCCTGGCAGAAAGTGTCCACCAGGGTCGTCGTTCCACTGCCCGGTTTGGCGTGGACGGTCAGCGTCGTTCGGACGCGCGCAGGCGTCGCCCGGATCGCGCGAGCGCGCTCGTACGCCGTCTCCAGACGCTTCAAGTCGTCTTGGCGGACGAGCGCTCGCGGCGCAGCAGCGGGCGTCTGGTGCAACTTCGCCAACTCCAGCTTCACCTTCGCAGGGGAAGCGCGACGGCTCGCGTCGGCGGACAAGAGTCGGGCGACCATCTCTCGCAGCGGCGCGGGGACACCCGTAGGCATCTCGTCCGGCGAGGGGGACGAGCGAGGGGGCGTGCCGTCGAAGACGGGCGGAGGGATGCCCATCAGCAACTCGTGCAACACTGCCCCGAGCGCGTACATGTCCACCGCGGTACCGCTCGTGCCCGGTGTCAGCAGCTCTGGCGCCGCGTAGGCGATGCCGTTGTGCACGAGCCGATCAAAGGGCTGTAGGTCGCGCAGCTCGCTCTCGCCGAGCAGCGCCCCATCGAGCAACACGACACGCCCTCGGTCGTCGACCAGAATGTTGGACGGCTTGAGATTGCGGTGAACGCAGTGGCGCGCGTGTAGAAACTCGAGCGCGTTACAGATCTGTCCGGTCACGGCGATCAGACGTTGGACCGCTGCGGGGGTCAGCTCACGGGCAAAGGAGTGTTGGTCCGCAAAAACATACCGGTCGAGACTCACGCCATCGACGAGTTCTTGGCTGAAATGGACGTGGTCGTCTTCGATGAACAGCTCGTAGAGCTGGACCAGGTTCGGATGGTGCAATTCCGACAGTGCGTCGAACCCTCGCTCCAAAGCACGCTGTCGTGCCGGTGTGTGCTGGTGGAGCGTCTTGACGGCGACCACACATTCGGTCTCGCCATCGACGGCCCGGTACACGCGCCCCATCTCGCCAGTGCCCAGCACTTCGAGCAGCTCGAACTGTCCCAGGACCACCGCGTCGGCTTGGGGTTGGCGTTTGCGGCGCCGGTGTGACCCCTGCTCGCGCTCACCGAACGACGAAGACGAGCCAGAAGGCTCGTCTTCGATCGGCTCATCATCGCGCAGCGGACTCACGTCGGACCAAGATAGTCGAGGCTACTGGAACGGGACAACGTCAAGATGTCGCGTTCGTCCCCCGCTCATTCAAACGCGTGCCGGTTCGTACAGGGTTCGCAACAGATCGAAACGGTTGCGAGCACGGGCCTTGCGCAACAGCGATGCGACCTGATTTTCCACTGTGTGCAAAGATGTGCTGCGCATCTTCGCGATCTCTTGATTGGGCTTGCCCTGAATGAGAAGCCGAGTGATCTCGAGCTCGCTAGGGGTCAGTTGCGGTACTCGCGACCAATCGACTTCGTGAGTCGAGGCGAGCACGGACTCACCTTGGGCGACACTGTACACCTGGGGCCGCGGCCGGGCGCCATGCCCCTGATCGTGACTCCAGATCAACGCCGCGATGGGTGCTGTGTGTCGTTGACTTGCGAAGCCCAGCTTGAGCATCGCGGATTTGAGCGACGCACCAATCGTCGATGCGGACAGACCTTGGGCTGCGGCGATCTCTTTCTGGCTGTCGCCAGCGAGAGTCCGGTGCAGCACGAGCAGCTCGCGTTCGGTCAACGCGAACTGACGCACACTCGAGCTGCTGCGCTGGAAGAGCACGACGCAGCGGCCGTTGGCCCAGAGCGTGGATCGGAAGCGGACTTTGGCGGTGACTAGCTGAGTCCACACCTCGCCCCAGCTCATGGGTACGTGTGCGAGGGGAGGCGGCGCGCCGATGGCGACGCTGGTGGGGACTTCGGCGGGGCGGGGGTACGAGGCGGTCGGAGTCTGGACTAGGTCGGACATGTCAACCTTACAAAGCAAGCGTTGGGCCAAAGTCGCTTGCAGTGTTTTACCGGGTTTTGGGAGTCATCCGATCAATGCAGTGGACACTCTCCCATGGCGAGTGACCACTGGGGTGGACAGTGGCGGGAAATGATAGCTCAATTCGGCTATGTTGACCCGTTCCAAGTCTCATGTGAGCTCAAATCGTACACGTTTCAGGTCTTGATCACGGGACGAAGAGCCGACCATCAGCTCGAATTCGCCTGGCTCGAGAACGAGTGTTCCGTCGCGGCCCACGAAGCTCAGCGCTTCCGCGCTCAGGGTGAAGGTGACGCGCCGGCTCTCCCCTGGTGCGAGCGAAACGCGCTCGAAGCCCCGAAGCGTCTTCGAGGGCGTGCTGAGGCTCGTGTAGACGTCGTTGACGTAGACCTGCACGACCTCGACCCCAGCGACCTGGCCAGAGTTGCGCACGGTGACTTCTGCGCGGACGTCTCGACCGCGAGGAACCCGAGTTTGCTCGAGCCGCAGATCCGAGTACTCGAAGGTGGTGTAGGTCAGCCCGTAACCAAACGTGTACAGCGGCTCGTCGTCGTAGTGCCCGTGTTTGCTGCCGTGCCAGCCGGGGATGCGTTGATAGTGGACCGGCAGCTGGCCGAGGTGCTTGGCGAACGAGATGCTCAGACGGCCGCTGGGCGCGCTGTCGCCGAACAGCAACGCTGCCGCTGCTTCGCCGCCGCGCATGCCCGGGTTGAACAGCTCCAGAACGGCATCGGCGTTCTCGGCGATCCAGGGAATGCACAGTGGTTTGCTGTTGATCAGCAGGACGACCAGCGGGGTGCCCGTTGCCTTCACCGCCTCGAGCAGCGCCTGTTGGTTCGGTCCCAGCTCGAGATCGGAGCGGTCGCATTCCTCGCCAACCTGTTCGAGCGTGTCGCCGACGACCACGATGGCGACGTCGGCATTGGCGGCGAGCGCGGCCGCGTGGGCCACGCCGCTGGTGTCGTTGCCGAGAATGGTCACCCCCTGCGCGTAGTCCACCGCGATGCCCTCGCGGGCCGCACGGGACTCGATGCCGTCGCGCACCGTGACCACGGAGCTGCGTGGATGGCTACCCGTCTTGAGCCCTGCTTGTCCGCTGCCGAACGACCAATCGCCGAGCTGGGCGAGCGTGTCGTCGGCATTGGGTCCCAACACTGCGATACGCCGCACGGATGGTCGCAGTGGCAACGTGGGCTCCCCGTCGACGTGCCGGTTTTCGAGCAGCACCGCAGACTGCAGGGCGGCGTCGAGCAGCGGCTGACGGTGGGCGGTACAGCCAACGACGTCTGCCGCGCGTTCCAGAGGGGGATAACGCTTGTGGTCGAACAGGCCCAAGGCGAACTTGGCGTGCAGCAAGCGGCGAGCGGCCAATTCGACGTCGGCCTTGTCGAGGCGTCCGTTGGCAACGTTTGCCAGTGCCGCTTCGAAGAACTCGGGCGTGACCATGATCATGTCGTTGCCCGCGTGGACGCAGTCGGGAACCGCCGCGTCGACAGACGGGTAGAGCCCTTGCATCTTGTGTGCACGCCCGACGTTGTCCCAATCGGTCACGACGAAACCGTCGAAGCCCCATTCGTCCCGCAGCAGCTCGGTGAGCAGCCAGTGGTTGGCCGCACAGGCGACGCCATCGATGCACTGGTAGGCCGTCATGAACGTACGGCAGCCCGCCTTCACCGCCTCATGGAAAGGAGGCAGAAAGTAGGTGCGGAGCTTTCGCTCCGACAGCTCGGCTTCGGTGGCGTCCTTGCCGCCCACGGTTTCGGAGTAGCCGGCGAAGTGCTTGGCACAGGCCAACACGCTGTCGGGCAGCGAGACGTCATCGCCTTGATAACCCCTGATTGCCGCTTGTCCGAGCACCCCCAGCAAGTGAGGGTCTTCGCCGAAGGTTTCGCCCACTCTCCCCCAACGGAGATCTCGGGTCAGGCACAACACGGGCGAGAACGTCCAGTGCAGCCCCGTGCACAGCATTTCTTTGGCGGTAACCCGCCCCATGGTCTCGACCAACTCGGGAGCCCACGAGCATGACAAGGCCAGTTGTGTGGGGAACACCGCGGCGCCCGGCCAGAAGCCGTGGCCGTGGATGGCATCGATGCCGAAGATCAGTGGAATGCCCAATCCCGTGCGTTCGGCGAGTTTCTGCAGCTCGACCGTGCTGTCACCGAGGATGTGGAGAAACGAACCCACCCGTTGTGCTTCGACCTGCGCGACGGCGTCGTATCGGCCATCGGCTTGCACCATTTGTCCGATTTGTTGCTCGACCGACATGCGACGGATCAGGTCGTCGGTTCGGGCTTGCGGACTGAGTTCGGGATCGAGATACGGCGGGCGGGTCATGGATGGCTTTCGTTCGGATTGGGTCCGATCCGGGGGCGCTGGTGTACCAAGAATCGCTACGCGGGAAAGCGGGGGGCGACCGCGGAGTCGGCGATTTGTACGTCACTGGGTTGACCGGTCGCACCTCGCGCAGCGGGTCGAGGCGCAAGATTTGGCGCCCCTCCACCGCATGTGGCGCGTGCAACCGTTTCCAATAACGGATTGAGACTTCGTCGCTGGCACACTACTGTCCCGGCCCTCGACGCCCCCGGGGCCAGTGGCTCCGCGTCGCCACCGCAGCGTCGTGTGTGACGACGGCACGAGATCTCGGAGCTCAGGAACGGAAAATGGCACGCGTCCAACTCGAACACGTCGACAAGATCTACGATGGGGCGTTCAAGGTAGTCCACGACTTCAACCTCGATATCGCCGATGGGGAATTCATCGTGCTAGTTGGACCTTCGGGGTGTGGCAAGTCGACGACTTTGCGCATGGTCGCGGGGCTCGAAGACATCAGCGCTGGGACGATCAAGATCGGTGAGCGTATCGTGAACGATGTGACTCCGAAAGATCGAGATATCGCGATGGTTTTTCAGAATTACGCGCTGTACCCGCACATGACCGTGTTCGCGAACATGGCCTTCGCGCTGCAGTTGCGAGGTGTGTCCAAGGCCGAGATCGAAAAGAAGGTGAACCGTGCTGCCGACGTGCTGGGCATTCGCGGGTTGCTCGATCGGCGTCCGAAGGCCCTTTCCGGTGGTCAGCGTCAACGCGTGGCGCTGGGTCGCGCGATCGTGCGCGAACCGCAGTGCTTTTTGTTCGATGAACCGCTCAGCAACCTCGACGCCAAGTTGCGGGTGGAGATGCGGGCGGAACTGAAACAGCTGCACGTCGACTTGGGAGCCACCACGATCTACGTCACTCACGACCAGGAAGAGGCGATGACGCTCGGCGATCGCGTGGTGGTCATGCGCGATGGCGTCGTGCAGCAGGTCGGCAGTGCCACGGAGATCTACCACGCGCCGCAGAACAGCTTCGTCGCGGGGTTCTTGGGCAGCCCGCCGATGAACTTCCTCCGCGGCGAGTTGGTGGAGGAGGGCGGGGAGCTGTACTTCGACGAAGGGTCGGGCAAGTTGCCAGTGCCCGGCTGGGCCAGGGGTACCTTGAAGGATCAGAACCACCGCAGCGTGGTGCTCGGTGTACGTCCGGAACTGCTGGCCGACAAAGAGGGTGCGCGCTTCGCGACCAACGGCAACAGTCTGCAAATGAACGTTCAACTCACGCAGCCCCTCGGCGAACGCATGAACGCGTACTTGTCCACCGACAACCACGACAAGGTCGTCGCTCAGCTCCACGCGTTCTCGGCGCTGCGCCCTGGTCAGAGCGTGCCGATCTACTTCGACATGGACCGAGTTCACTTCTTCTCGACCGAGGGTGACGGCAAGGCCATCGCGCTCAACAGCGCGGCCCTGCACTGACCGCGCGCTTCGCCGTCGACGACTCCAGACGCCTGGCTTCGCCGAGGCGGCTGGCGTGGCCGCTACTCTTCGTTCAACAAGATCGAGTACTCGAGACGGACCGGGCCTCCGTCGGGCTTTGGAAACGTCATCGCGTAAAACCCCTCGGCAACGCAGTCGACCACGTTCGGATCGGGCAGGTCCGAGCCCGCGTCCTCGACTTGGTCGACCTGACCACCCCGGTCGATGCGAAAGCGCAGCAACACCCGGCCGCTGAGTGTCTCGTTGCGGTTGAGACCATCGCGCATGCAATGGGCGTACAGGCGAAACCCATTGTCGGCGACGTTCTCGATTTCGTCGAGCGCCAATCGCCCGGGCGACCCTGGGTCGATGGTTGGACCGGTTCCTCGCTCTCGATCGCGGCGCTTGCGCTTGGGGGACCGCTGGGCAGTGCTCGAGCCCGTGACGCCGTGAACGAACGTCCATTGGGCATCGGCGCGGTCCTCCCGCGGGTTGAAATGCAATCCGGAAGCAAAGTCGACCAGGCAGCGGTTGGTGTTCTGGTCGGTATCGGAGCTCACTCGCTCGATTTCCTGGACGTCCCCGAGCGGCGTGACTTGCCAGCGTAGGTGAACGGACCCTTTGCTCCCGTTGAGCTCGAAACAACGACGTGCCTCGGCTCGTTTGTTCCGCAAGCTGAACAGGACGTCGTCGGCACTGATCACCGCGTGGGAGGATGTCGTCGGTTCGGGGGGTTCGGTTGCGCCGTCATCTACCACCGTCGGCGCCAGCGGGGTGCCAACGCAGCCGGGCGTCGACAACGCGTACGCCGAGGCGACGAGCGCTGCCGGGAGAGACACACGACGCCGGCCTTGCCGTGCCTGTGTTGCGCCTTGCGTGGTGCGGGAGCATTCGGTGGCCTGAGTGGGGGCGGCTTCCTCGAGGTGGCAAAAGATGCGCATCGCTGGGCCGACTCATGCCTCGAACGCGAGCGTGATGGAAGTCTCCCACCCTTGGAGGCTTGGGGTTTGCTACCCGCATTGCGTTCGCTGCTGCGCTCGTTGTTTCCCCCGGGGATATTTGCGCTCGCGAGATAATGGGAGTGCTCATTTTTTGAGCACCGTCCCCCGCTCCGAGGACACACCGGGCTCTCCGTGGCGCTGGGCTCAGGCAGCGCTCGACAGCGAAAACAGGGCCCGGGCGCCGCGCACGGGCGGTGCCTTCACCACGGGTTCGATCGTGGTCTTGCCCGAGCCGAGTTGGGTCTGCAGTGTGTCTGCCAGTGCCTCGACGTCGAGACGGCCTGCGGCGGTGTCGGTGAGCGCCCCCTCGAAACAGAGTGACAGGGCCTGAGGTAGGCCTGCGAGAACGACGCGGGCCAGCGCGAAGCGCCGCGCCGTGGCGGCGTTGCCGCGCGCAGAAGACAGCCGAATGGCCGCATGGCGTACCTGGCGTCCCGAACGGCTCAACTCGGACAGGGTCGCGGCAACCCGCTGAGCGAACTCGCGCGCGCTTTCGGCGCTGCGCTGGTGAATGAGCAGGGGTTCACCGCCAGGATCGGCTGCGTCGCCCATCTCCGCTCCTCGCTCCACGACGACCAAACGGTGCATGCTGCCATTCGCCATGCTCCCAGCGAATGCAGTTGTCGTGCCACGCCGCTTCGGGATCCAGCCCGTGGATTGGTGGCCGTCTTGGGATATCTTGATTTCATCGCCTCAATCGCCGACTTCAAGGGATTAAACCATAGCAATTACTTGTGATTATGCGTCTCGCGAGACTCCGTTTTCCGGGCC
>QJWJ01000200.1 GCA_003235365.1 Deltaproteobacteria bacterium | reverse complement strand
CCGCGCCGGCATGGCCAAGTCCTATCACCAAATCGGCATGGTCGCGCAACACCGCGGCGACTACGACGGCGCGCTCGAACACTACCAACGCAGCTTCGACATCCTCGAGCAGCTCGGAGACCGCGCCGGCATGGCTCAGTCCTATCACCAAATCGGCATGGTCGCGCAACACCGCGGCGACTACGACGGCGCGCTCGAACACTACCAACGCAGCCTCGACATCGAAGAACAGCTCGGCGACCGCGCTGGTATGGCTAGCTCATTCGACAATCTCGGCGCCCTGCACACGTCGGCCGGGCGTGTTCGCGAAGCGGTCCAATGGAGCCTCCGAGGCTTCCTGACCCATATTCAACTCCGGTCACCCTACGCGCGCACCGGCGCGCACTGGCTCGCCCAACAACGCCAAAAACTCGGCGACGCCGAGTTTCGAAACGCCCTGCTCGAAGAGGTCGACGAGCAGACCGCGGACGCAGTCCTGCAAATGTTGGACAACGCCAAGCAGTAGCGTGCGCTGGGCACGCTCAGCACAAGCGAGTAGACGCCGACGACCTCGCTGGGCGTCCCCCCTTCAACACCACTTCCCCAGCGCCTCCCCCAGCCCGCCGTCATTCCCTTCCCCGACCCACGCCACGTGCCCATCGGGTCGGATCAACACTCCACTCGGCGCGGCCACCTCACCAATCACCGGCAACTCCCATGCGCCGCCGTAACGCGCGTCCACACACCGCACCTGCTCCGTCCAACGTCCCACATCGATCGCACCTCGCGCGCCAAAGTTGATCACCACCGGCCGCGCCTCGTGCAGCAACGCATAAACCCGCATCTCGCCCTCCTCAGTCTGCAGATCCCAATCCGGCATGCGCCGTCCGAGCAACGGATGCCCTTCGCCGAAGTCGTAGTGAACGTCCAAACTCGACAACATCGCCGCGTAGCGCTTGCGCGGGGCGTCCATTTGTAGCAGTTCGCTCACGGTGTCGCGCAGGGCACTACTGCGGTCGTCGCCGCGGTTGACGGCGGACATGGCGAGGGTGAGTTTGAGCACGCGGGCTCCGATGGGGTGGCGTTCGCTGTGGTAGGTGTCGAGCAGGGAGTCGGGGGAGGTGCCGTGGACGACTTGGGCGAGTTTCCAGCCCAGGTTTACTGCGTCTTGTACGCCGAGGTTCAGGCCTTGGCCGCCTTGGGGCGAGTGCACGTGGGCGGCGTCGCCAGCGAGCAGGACGCGACCCTTGCGGTAGCTGGCGGCTTGGCGGGCCGCATCGCTGAAACGCGAGCTGTGGGTGACAGTGTGAATGCCGAAGTCATTGCCGTAGCGAGTGACGAGCGCGGCTTTGAGGTCGTCGAGTGTTGGCGCGCCGTGCTTGACCTGTTCTTCGATGAGCACGACGCGCACGCGGCCGTCGTCGAGCTTGCCGATGCCGTTGACGCCCTGGTCGCTGCGTTTGATCCCGTAAGGCGGCTCTTCGGTCATCGAGACCTCGGCGTTGAGGTAGCTCACCGAAGCGTCCCAGCCGACGAAGTCGATGCCGGCGTGTTTGCGCACCAGGCTGCGGCCACCATCGCAGCCGACGAGGTATTGGGCGCGCAGCAGCCGGCCGTCGGCTAGCTGCACGTCGACGCCAGTATCGTCTTGGGTGAACGCGGTGACCTCGGCGCGGCGATAGCTGGGCACCGCGAGCTCACGCACCCAGTCGGCCAGGAGCTGCTCGATGCGCTCTTGCCACAGAGCGAGCCAATAGTCGTGACGCGTCGGCAAGCCGGTGATGTCGAGCGGGGTGGCGCCGAAGGCGGCGAACTGCCCGGTCTTGCCCTGCGCGAGAAAGCGATCGGCGACGCCGCGTTGTTCGAGCAGCTCCACCGTGCGCGAGTGCAGACCGCCGGCGCGCGAACCTTCGAGGGTCTGATCGGCGCGGCGCTCGACGATCGCGACGTCGACCTTGGCGATGGCCAGCTCCGCCGCCAGCATCAACCCCGTGGGACCGCCGCCGGCGATCACCACCGCGTGCTGTGTCTTGGCCCCGCCGCTGGTTGCTGCATCGTTCGGGGCTGCATCGTTCGGAGCTGCATCGTTCGTTGTTTCGTCGCTCGCCGTGTGGTCGTGCATGGTCGCTCTCCCGTGTTGCGGGTTCGTCACCCGATTGTCGGCGACGGTACGGCACGCGGGGGGGCTTGTGGCAAGCCGGTTGGTCTGCTATACGCTCAGCGTGGCGGGCGACAGGGGGTTACCGCTCGCGGGGATCGTCCAGGTGTGGGCGCGTCGCGGCGGGCCGCAGAGTCCGTGTCCAACACATTGGCGAAGAGTTCAGCACCCACGCCTGTCGAGCCTCCGGTGCGTCTGCGTTGCACGGACGTCGTCTCCAGAATCGGTCTCCCGGTGATGTATCGAACCCTGGTTCACGACGCCGGTGATCGTGGAGTGAGCAAGCGCGACGTGCAGCGCGCGGCCAGCATTGCGGAACGAGGATAACGACCTCGCAAGTCATGCGAGGGAGTGTCGAAAGACACCTGCAACGCGGAAACAATTGCGCGTTCGGACCGATGCTCCTGCGCGTCCTTGACACGCGGACAATTGATGCAGAGAACGTCTCTCGGGTCGGCCGACGATGGGTCGTTGGACGCATTGCCCACAGGGAGAGGAGTCTGGCGTGCCGCGAGCTTGGATCACAATTGGGGCTTGGTTGATACTCTCACTCGCGACGGTGCCCGCGTTGGCTCGACCACCAGCCGCCGCGCTTCGCGGTAACGCTCACTTCGAACCCGTCCCCCACTCCGATCGATCGCGGTTCACCTTCCGCACTGCAGGCATCGCCGGCACGGTGCACCCGTATGGTATCGACCTCGACTGGATCGCTCAGGGCGCGAATGGGCCGTCGCGTAGTACTACTCTGGCGCTGGAGTGGCGCGATGGCAGAGACGTCAATCCGGAGGGATGTGAATCTTTACCGGGCAAAACGCACTATCTGGTCGGGCCTGATCCCTCGCGCTGGGAACTCGACGTTCCCCACTACGCCAAGATCTGTCAACGCGGTCTGTTTGCCGGTGTGGATGTGGAGGTGCAACTCGTGCGGGGCGAGCTCGAGCTCTCATTTCACGTTGCGCCGGGCGCAGATCCGGGCGCCATCAGTTGGAGCATGGGCGAAGGGACGCGACTGACGCGGAACGTGAACGGCAACCTGGGTATCGTCGCTGGTGATCAAACGCTCGACGTGAGAGCACCCCGAGCGTTCCAGGAATCGGAGGACGGAGGACTGACTGAGGTTCCGATCTCGTACAGTGTGTCGGGATCGCAGGTCAGATTCGAGGTCGGAGCATACGATTCGAGCCGCGCGCTGCTCATCGACCCGCGCTGGAGCACCGTATTGGGCGGTGATGCCGACGACTCAGCCAACGCGACCGTCATCGCTGCTTCTGGCGGCGGTAGCGCGGTGTACGTGGCTGGAAAGACATCGTCCCACGACTTTCCCGGCAGCGAGACCCGGCCGAATTCGGATTCGGTCGTCTTCGTCTCCAAGCTGTCGCGCACCGGGTCCAGCGTCGAGTTTACGACGATATTCTCTCCCTCTGGGAGTGTTGCGTTCGCGCATTTGCGGGCTAACGCCGTCGGTGTCGACGGAGCGGGCAACATCTTCGTAGCTGGGGGCATCTTCGGGGCCGACTTCAGCCAGTTCGAAGCCCCGGGGCTGCTCAAGCAGAACCCCGACTCTGTCGATACGTGGCCACCGAAGTCGGCCGGCAACGGGTTTGTCGTCAAGCTGAGTCCCGACGGGACGAACGTGCTGTACGCGACGCTGCTTGGCGGGGCCCATACGGACGAAGCGATGGGCCTCGCCGTGACCGCGTCCGGCGAGGCGGTGGTCTGTGGCACGACGCGCTCGCGCGACTTCCCTACCGCGAACGCGTTCGATGCCGTGCTCCAGGGCGCCGACGATCCACCGGACGGATTCGTGTCAAAGATCAACGCCGCGGGAACGGGGCTCATCTACTCGACCCTGTTCGGAGGTGACTCTTGGGACAGCCTGTACGACGTCGAACTCGGATCCGACGGGTCTGCGTACGCCGTTGGCGCGGCCACGAGGCTCTCCGCTTGGGGTTGGCTCGGCACACAGACCACGGTGATCGAAACGACTGGGTCGAGCAACTTCCCGGTGCCTGCCATCGTCAAGGTCGACGCCAGTGGCCAGTTGCAGTACGCGACGGCGCTCGATGGGGGGCCCACGAGGTCGGGCATCGCCCGCGCGGCGGCCGTGAACCCTCGTGGCGAACTCGTCGCCGTCGGAGAGACGAACGGAGTGCCAACGAAGAACGCCTATGACGCGACCTGCGGAGTCAGCCGACCTTGCGGGTACGCCGCGGCATGCGCGAGCGAGTTCCAGGGACAGCAGAGCCACTGCCGAGATGCTTTCGTCTCGAAGCTCGATGCGGACGGGCGTTCACTGGTGTTTAGCACCTATTTGGGGGGCGACTTGGACGACGGGGCGACGGGAGTCGCGCTGGGGCCAGAAGGGCATGTGTATGTCGCCGGGTTTACGACCAGCTTCGACTTTCCCACGGTGGGTTCGGCGTTCGAAACCGATTCAACGCGCGGCGCGCGGCGGGAGGATGCCATCGTTGCCGCCTTCTCTGCCGACGGCAAGAACCTGTGGTACTCGTCGTATCACGGCGGAAGCGAAAGCGACGGAGCCAGCGCGATGGCCGGCGACGGAGGCAAGCTCGCCGTGGTAGGCGCCACGCGCTCGGCGGATTTTCCAATCGCCGACTTTGATACCACACACCACGCGGCGGACACCGTGGTGGAAGGTCGAGAAGCGTTCGTCAGCGAATTCTGGCTCTTCCCTCCGGCAGAAGCTGGATCGTCCGGCGGTTGGGGAGCGCACTTCCCATCCCAGCAGCTGCATGACTCCGACATCGTGCAGTTGCTCAAACAAACCTGTCTGACCTGGAACTGCGGGCGCCCCGAAACCTGGTCGTATCCTACGCTCGAGGACTCCATCCCAGGGAGGCCGGGGGTACGGCTCGCGCAGCGGCGACTGCTCGACGTAGCGTATCGCGCCGCGGTCTTGCAGGAACCACTCTCCAAAGAGGTGCTGCCGCTCATCGACGGTGAACTCGCTGTGCTCAGCGCGAGCAACCTACTCGACGGAGAATCCAAGGCCAACCTTCAGAGCCAACTCCGTACGCTCGTAGGCGCCAAACGGGCAGAAACGGCGTTGAGCGACCTCGTGCTGGCGGTGAACGAAGCGCGAGTGGAGCAAGCACGCATGTCGCTGGGACAACTGCGAAGCAAGCCGGATGGCACGCAAACCCGACGCTTTGGCAAGCTGGCAACCCTACACTTTCCACCGGGCACGTCGGCGGCCAATTCGCTCGAGCTGAAGCTCCAAGCGAGCCGTCGAATCACGAAGACCCAGCGCTTCGCGATGGTTTGGCCCATGATCGAATTCGACTTCGTCGCTGCCGAGCCCGTCGTTTCCAACGGGCAAGCGCTCGAGCTCCAACTCGACCTGACCCAGCTGAGTCTCGACGACGCTCCCGACGCACCACGGCTGCTTCAAGTGACCGGGAACGACCTCGTCGACGTGACACGCCTGTATCATCCGACCACGGGTCGACTCGTCGCGGATGTGCAAGAGCTAGGCAAGTACGTACTGGTGAACGATCTCACACGACCGCGACCTGCTACGGCGCCCGCAGGCGACACGCCCCCCGTCGCTGACGCGCCCCCCATCGAAGCTCCGACGTGCCCCGAGCCAAAGGCCGCTGAGCCCCCGGCGCGCATGTGGTTCTGGGCAGCCATCGTCTCAATGGGGCTCGTGGTCCTGTTGGTGGCTCGAGGGTTGCTCCGCTCGCGCTAGCGCCTTGCAGGAAATGACAGCGGGACCCGACCGCTGCCCACCGCCGACGCCCGGTGAGCGCAACGGATGTCCACGCCGCCCCTCAATTGGCCAGGACGACGGTCGTCAGCTCTTGAGAGAACGAATACGAGGTGGACTCGTAGTCGACGGTACTGGGGGAGACGATGGCGTCATGCCCGGTGATCAGACCGTTGATGAGGCGCCCAAACGGCAGAGCCACGTCGGTTTCTTGGGCCGTGTAGAGCGTGAGCGGCCGGGGCGGGACGAGATAGTTCTCGTGGTCGTCGACGATGAATGCGAGAAAGTAATACTTCCCGGATTCGAGCAGAAGGTTGGGAGCGGGCCACAAGTTCCCCAATCCGGTTCCTGACGGGAACGACTGGCTGAGCTCCGTCCATCGCTTGAAGTATGGCCCATCGAGGGCGTCGCTCTCGAAGACGGCCATGCCGTACTGCCCGTTCTCCGGAAGCCCCAGGTATGCCTTGTACTCGGCGAGCGTCGTCTCGGCCTCGACGTAGTAGAAGTTGCCGAAGAAGTACCCGGCCTCTGGTGGAAACTCGGGTGCTGAAGGCGTTCCTGGAATGGCCACTTCAGTGACGGTCACGTCGCCGCAGCCGGCGGTCGAGCACTCGAGCCCTTGCGCCCCACAGTCGGCGATCGCTTCGGGTTCAACCACTCCCAACACGTCGCACTCGTGGAGGGCACCGCTGACACAGATGTCTTGCCATCCGAGGCAATCGTCCCATTCGCAATGCGCATCGCCGGCGGTCTCGACGCAGTGTTGGCTGGAACTGCACACTTCCAAAATGGCGGCCTCGCCGTTCGGGCCGCACTTCACCACGTCGGTGTTGCAGTAGATGTCGTCGACAACTGGATCGCACGGGTATTCATCGAAGTACGGCTGACAAAAGCCGTGACGCGTGCAGATCGAATCCGCATCGCAGCCCCCACAGTCGATGCCGTCCCAATCTCCACACTGCAACGAATCACATTCGGGGGGCTTGTCGCTCGGATCGCCGGGAGCCGTTGGGCCTGAACCCCCCGAGCCGCCGCTCGTGTCACCCGTGGTCGCGTCATCCGTGGTCGCGTCATCCGTGGTCGCGTCATCCGTGGTCGCGTCATCCGTGGTCGTGTCATCCGCGCTCGTGTCATCCGTGGTCGTGTCATCCGTGGTCGTGTCATCCGTGGTGGGATCGTCGGAACTCGGGTCGATGCCACCGCCCACGTTGGTACCCTCTGGAACGGGTCGGTTGATACACGCCGGGTCACTGCCGAAGACGAGCGAGCAGGCGCTCGATGCCGATGCGGCCCAGGCTTCGAGTTCGCCGACGGTGCAGCCTCTCAGAATGTCCCGGTAGTTTGCAACGCACGTCGCGACCGAAAGCCGACTCACGGTTCCCTGACTGCAATTGATGGACGTTCTGCCCCCGAACAGGATCTCGCCGAACCATTCGCAGTAGGTCGCGATCACTGCATCGCTGGCGGTGGCCAAGACCAGGGTCGACGGCAGGCCAGTTTGTTCACACTCGCTCGGCTCTCCACTACAGATCCAGGAGAACGCGACTTCACAATCCACGCAGCCCGCTGACGACTCGTCCCCCGCGTCACAGTCCTCCCCATTGTGCAACACGCCATCCCCACACTCACCCTCGAAACCCGAGCAGTCCGCGAGGCAGTACGGATCGCCGTCGCACACCTCCTCGCCTTCGACGATGCGGTCTCCACATTCGGGCTCACCAAAAAAGGGCTCGTCCGTGCCCACGCCCGTCTTGTTGCCCGAGCCTCGCCGTCGCGTACACGAGACGACGAGCAGCATCGTAAACACGCCAAAGGCAAACAAACGCCAACGCGTGGTGAGAACCGGTGTACGCATGCCGCAAATCTTAACCCCGTCGCGGCCGCGACGGCCAGACGTCGGTGCGTCGTGCAGCGAGATCGGCCCGGCACTTGCGGCTACACGTCACACCGCGAGGGCGACGAACGCACATGTGTGCTGATACTTGATTCGCGGGCTCACTATCAACGTTGGCAACTCGCGAAACTGTGCCTCCGACACCCGGCTGGGGCGACCGTGGCGACGCAGTGCGGGAGCTTCACGGTGCTTCCTCCTTCCGGTATCCTCATGACATGCGCCCCATCAACCAGTCGCTCCTGCTGCTCTCGTTCGTGGTGGGGGCGTGCGCCGCTCCACCACAGCCACCGGCCCTTCCCCAAACTCAGGTGCCGTTCGACGCGTCGCGACCCGGTGGGGAGACGCCGTCAACGTCCAGCTCGGAGCGGTCGCTGGCCGCGTTCACGGCGGGCAAGGGCTTGTCCGTGCCGAGCCGGCCCGACACGATCGACCCGGTCACGGTTGGTGTTCGCCCGGACGCGTTTCGGGTCCGATTTGCGGTCCGAGCGATCCGCCCGTCTGCGAGCGAGGCACTGCAGGTCGTGCAACGAACGAGCACGCTGATCACCGACAGCTTCCATGAGGAGCTCAGAGCGCCGACAGCGTTCCGGGGCTCTTCGGTCACGGAGATCGTCCAGGAGCAGAAGGTCTTGGGGATCGCCGTCACTACCGACGCAATGGTCGACGTCCCCGTCGCCGAAGGGCTCGACTTTTGGCAGCGCAACGAACTGCACGTCAAGATCGTCGAGCTGACCAAGCGGCTCGCCGCCGAAGCGAACGTAGACAGGACGGTCGCAGTGAGTTTCCGAGCGCCTTCCGCAATCGCCACCAACCCGGAAGCCTATCGAGCGAATCTCATCCGGCGCTGGGTACGCCGAGCGCAAGAGTTCGCCGCCGCCGCAGGATCGGCTCAGGCGCCTCTGGCCCTGGTCGATTGCGAGGTGCCCACCACGGTCGAGCAGTATCAAGTCTCCGTCTCGGAGGTCGAACTGAGCCTCCGTTTACGTTGCCGGATCGACAGGCCGGGTACTCCTCCGAGCTCGCCATCCCCCGCACCGAGCGCCGGGGACGACGAGCTCCAATGAAGCGCTTCGTGCCCTTCGACGATTGACGGACACCGTGCCTGCCCGCCGTTCAGGCCTTGACGACGTTCGCTGACGGCTTTCGATAAACACCGCGCGAATCGATGATCAGCCGCGCGTGCTCGCGGATCAGGTCGTAGTCGACCCCATCGTGATCGGTGGCGATGAGCACCGCGTCCTGCTGCTGGATCAGCGCGGGGGTGAGTTCGTGGTTCTGCATCGGGCGCAGATGCGACCACGCGCGGGTTTGCGGCAGGCTCGGCACGTGCGGGTCGTGATACTCCACGTTTGCGCCGCGCTTGCGCAGCAGATCCAACAGCGGGAACGCCGGGCTCTCGCGCGAGTCGTCGACGTTCTTCTTGTAGGCGACACCGAGCAACAGCACGTTGGCGTTCTTCAACGCCTGGCCGCGGGCGTTGAGCGCCGCTTGGAGCTTGTCGACGACGTAGCGCGGCATCGTGACGTTGATTTCACCCGCCAGCTCGATGAAGCGCGTCGACAGGCCGTACTCGCGCGCCTTCCACGTCAGATAAAACGGGTCGATGGGAATGCAGTGGCCACCGAGGCCCGGCCCGGGTGAGAACTTCATGAACCCGAACGGCTTGGTGGCGGCCGCATCGAGCACTTCCCAGACGTCGATGTCCATGGCGTCGAACACGACCTTGAGCTCGTTGACCAACGCGATGTTCACCGCGCGGAAGATGTTCTCCGTCAACTTGACGGCCTCGGCGGTACGCGCGCTGGCGACCGGCACCACGCGCTGGATCGCGCACTCGTACACGGCCTGTGACAGGCGGCCACTCGCGGCATCGACGCCACCGACGACCTTCGGGATCGACGCCGTCTCGAAGTTGGGGTTGCCCGGATCTTCGCGTTCCGGCGAGAAGGCCAAGAAGAAGTCTTCACCGAGCTTCAGCCCGCTCTCGAGCAGCTGGCTCAGCACCAACTCGTCGGTCGTGCCGGGGTACGTCGTCGACTCCAAGATCACGAGCTGCCCGCGGCGAAGTCGCTTCTTGATCTCGAGCGTGGTGCTTTCGACGAAGCGCATGTCCGGTTCGCGGTGGCGCGTCAGGGGCGTCGGAACGGCGACGATGACGACGTCCACCTCTGCCAGGCGATCGAAGTCGTTCGTCGCGGCCAGCCGCTTCTCGGCGACGGCGGTTTGCACGCGTCCGCTGTCGATGTGCTCGAGGTACGAGCGACCGGCGTGCAGGTGTTCGACCTTCTTCGGATCGACATCGAAACCCAAAACGGCCAGTCGGGACTCGCAGAAGGTCAGGGCCAATGGGAGTCCCACGTAGCCGAGACCGACCACTCCGACGCAAACGTCGCGTGATTGTATCTTCTGCAAGAGTTCGTCGAACACGGTTGGGCGTGCGGCAGTGGGCTTTGCGTCGGTCATGGTGATCTCCCCGATGGAATTCGATCCTGGGCGTCGCAACATCGTGGCGGCCCCGGCGGAGCTGTTTCACAGCTCGAGCCGACGTGCGATGTGATGTGCGATTTTGCGCGGCTTATGCCAGACGCAGATGAGCCCGGCAAGAGGCGTCGAATGTTTCGCGTATTGCAACGGGTTCACCCGTCGCGGCGTTTTCCGCCGAACGTCACTCGCTCGAAACTAGACTGCCAAGTGTCGCGTGTTCGTTAACGAACGATGGGATCTGGCCGATCCCGCCTGCCCCGCAATCTAGATCGCGCCTGCCCCACAAACTAGACGTTGAGACGTGACTGGGACGGCTGCTAGCTTCCGCGCGCCCGAGCTGCCGGATGTTCCTGTTCCCGATCTATCTCATCGTCCTGGTGGTGATCATCAACCGCTACGTCGCGGGTCTGTTCTTCAAGATCTTGCGGGGGAAGCAGTTCGATCAAACCCGCGCCGACTATGAGCCGACGGTGACGGTCGTCACCCCCATGTTCAACGAAGGGCGCGGCATCTACGACACGGTGGTCAGTTTGATGCAGCAGGATTATCCTGCACAGAAGCTGTCGATGGTCGTCGTCGACGACTGCTCTCGTGACGACAGCATGGTTTGGGCACGCCGCGCGGCAGCGTTGTTTCCGGGCCGGGTGCGCGTGATACAAAACCCATTCAACATGGGGAAGCGCCGCGGTATCAACCGCGCCGTCGCCGCGGCCAGCTCCGAGATTATCGTTTCAGTGGATTCGGATGTGGTGGTGGCGAAAGATGCGGTGCGCCAGCTGGTTTCCCGTTTCACCACCGACGACATCGCCGCCGTTGGTGGTCGCGTCAGCGTGATCAATCCGCACGACAACTGGCTCACGCGGATGCAGGCCATCAAGTACCACTACGGCTACGTCTATCTGAAGAATCTCGAGCGAGCGTTTCAATGCGTGATGTGCCTGTCGGGGTGCTTGACGGCGTACCGTCGCCAGGTGCTGCTCGAACTCGAGCCCATCTTGGAAGATCGCAACCTGCTCGGGATCCCGATCAAGTACGGTGAAGACCGCTTCCTGACGCGGCAGATAGTCAAAGCGGGCTACAAGACGGTCTGCACCTTGGAAGCGAAGTGTTGGACAGTGGCCCCACCGACCATCGCGAAGTACTTCGCGCAACAACTGCGCTGGCGGCGTTCCAATTTGGTCGACTTCTTCATGGGTGTGACGCACGCCTGGCGGCTGAACCCATTCGTCGCCGTTCACTACTACTCGCTTTTCGCACTGCAGATCGTGTACCCGTTCGTCGTGCTTCAGAACGTGCTCAACGGCGCGTTCTTCACCTTGTGCGCAGTGCACCTGGCAGTCCTGGCATTCTTGGGAGTCGTGTATTTCGTGGAATCGAAAGAGTTGCCCATTGCCGAGCGCGTTCACCCTTTGTGGTTCTTGGGGCTCGGGCTGCTGATGCCGGTGACGTACATCGTGCACAACGTGTTGGCGCTGTGGACGTTGGACTCCGGAAGTTGGGAGACCCGTGGGCATCAAACGACGGTCGACCAGAGCATGGCCGGCAATCCCGACATCGAAAGCGAACCGAGCGCCGTGAGTCCGGACGACGTGCTGCAAGGTGTCTCCGATCACGGCAAAGCGAGACCGCGGCAATTCGGTGCAGAAGAGGCGGGCGTGGGGAGTGCCAACGTCTCGTGAGTCCTGGGGCGGAGGAGGTGCGCGGAAAGTGACGAGTATGGCTTCATCATCCAAAGCTGGACAATTGCAGACCAAGGCAGAACCTGAGGCCGCGCTTCGCGGCCGGCCGCACCACAACTCCGACATTCGGGAGCTCGCGCCGGGCGGTCCCGACCAGCCCCGCGCCGCGACCCAGCCAGCGCAATCGCCCAGGGTCCCCGGTCCGCAACCTGCAGGTAACACTGACGGCCAAAGCAAGACGGGAGCGCGGCTGACGAACTTCTTCAACAAGACGCTCGTCGCTGCCTACAAGGTGGTGGGCTTCTCGTTGTTGACGGCGATCTTGTTTGGGCTGTTTGCCTACGTTGCCCTCAACTCGCTGTTCTTCATGCACGAGCGCTGGGTCGCCCCGGCGATCATCGCGCCGTCCGATCTGCGGGTCATCGAGTTGCGCGCCCGCCTCGCCCACGAGCTGTGGAATCGCCAGAAGGTCGAAGCTGAGCTGGCCCGGGTCGGCTCGGACCTGAAGCACGCCCAACGCACCGTCTCGATGGAAGAGGGCTACCAGTCGACCTTCCAGACCTCGGTGCAGAAGAACGCCACGGCGCAGTGGGGCCGTCTCGCCGGTTTCGCGTCACTACAAGGCGAGTTGCAGTCCGTCCGGCGCGAGTTGGACGAAGCCACGGCGGAGTTTTCACGGACCCAAACCGAGTCGGTGAAGAGCGCGTATCAGGCCAACCTGATCGACAAACACCAGAAGGCGGCCGAAGATTTTCAGTTGGCCGAGCTGTCCGCACGGCGCATCCAACTGCAGCAGCAGGAGACGCAGCTCAGCCAACAGCTCAGTCAGTTGCGGCAGCAAGCTCGGGCGTTGGGCAGCGTTGCCAAACGTCCTTCGGACAGCACTCCCGGTACGTTCGAAGGGCTGCAGCTCAAACGCAGCTACCTCAACTCGGTTCTGGAAAAGGAGCGCGCTACCGACGACGTCGCGGCTCTGCAATCGGCCGAAGCAGCTCTCTCCAAGGCGCTCGAAGGCTACGACGAGGTGGTGTCAATCATCTCCGAGTCGCCCTTGCTGCTCGCCGCCTCTGGTGAGCTGACCATTGCGTTCGTGCCCTATGACAATCTCGACGACATCGCCGCTGGGGATCCGGTGTTCGGTTGCAGGGCGCAAGTCGTGTGGTGCGAGCGGGTCGGAGTCGTCGCCGAGACGATCGAGGGTGAGGTCACCGCCAAACACCCGGTCTACGGTAGCGATCTGCGCGGCAAGTTCGTACGCCTGAAGCTCGAATCTCCCGACAGTGCGCGCAACAGCGTACTGCACGTCGGTCGCCCTCCCCTGTTCTTCTAACGCCATGAATCGCCCGCCTCACCCGCTCGCTGGAGCATCGGTCAGCTCGCCACCACGCGGAACTACCCCGCAAGATTGCCCTGGGATCGACGACGGCGTTTCGGCGGGCTACATCCGGCTCCCCTTGCTCGCGCTGCGCCATGCCAGTTGCGTCATCGTCGGCTTGTCGCTGTCGTCTGTGTCCGCACTCGCCCAACCGACGGACCGCGCTGGCGGCGCGACGCCTTCCGACGAGCAAGCGGCAGCTGAAACCACGCCCCCACCGAGCTCTACCGATTCCAACTCTGCCGATTCCAACTCTGCCGATTCCAACTCTGCCGATTCCAACTCTGCCGATTCCAACTCTGCCGAGCCGTCCGCGGTCCCGAGTGCAACGGCAAAGAAGCCCGTCGTCTCCGATGAACCCGCGGATGCACCGAACAGGCTCGGTGGTTCCACCGCGGTCGAGGAGACACCGTCCCCCCGCTCCGTGTCGGCGTCCGGTGCGCCAACGGCGCCCAACGACGCCGAGCCCGTGGACGCGGCCCTCGCCGAATTGCTGAACGCCCGAAGCGAACTCGAGGCGTGGACCGAGCGCAGCGAACGAGCCGAGGCCCAAGCGTATTGCGACCACGTGCGCGCCGCACAACAGTCGGATGCGGCGTTGCTCCGCTCGCCTTGGCTCGCCGCACACGGTTCCACCCTGCAGCGCGGCGAGCTGAACGGACCGTCGGTGCCGATCAGCCCGCGCGTGCGGTTCGGACTCGGGTTCAGCGTCAGCGACTGGCTGCGCGCCGACCTGTTGGCACGACGGGCGGAGCACGACTGCGGCGTTCATCAGGCCGAGCTAGCGCTTTCCGACGGGCACTACGACGTCGACGCCGTCACCCTCGACGGCTGGAAAAACAAGGCGCAGCTCTTGCAGCAAGCCCTCGGCGAGGCAGATCAGCTGCTCGCTCGAAGCGAACACGAGCTGCAGTTGGGTGACCGCACCGTCACGACCCACTTGGCGACCCTGGCAGCGCACCAACGCCTGCACGAGGCCCTCGCCGACGCTCGCACCCGCGTGGCGCGTCTGTCGGTTGCCCCCCCGGCGCCCGCTCCAGCGACCGGGCGAGTCGACGCCTTGCGCCGCAGCGTGCTCGAGCTCGAACGCGTCGAGGGGCAACTGCGGCGCAATCGCGCCCTGTCAGTCAGTGTCGAAGGGGGTTACGACGAGATCATCGGCGTCGATCAAACGGTGCCGGCGTATGGTCAAGTCAGCGTCACGTTCCGTCCTGGTTACTTCTGGCAGTCCAGCGCTGACGAGAGCAGCGCGCGAGCGCGCGCCGCCGCCGCGGCTCAGCGGGCGGCGCGGGTGCAAGCGTCGGTACGCCGCGCATTGCTCACACTCGAAGCGCAGAAAGCTCCGATGCAGATCGAAGCCAGCCGAATTCAGTCCCTGATCGCGCTCTTGGAACGTCAGCGGGCGGTGCTCAATCGCGTGCCAAACCCCCAAGCCATCGAGATGGCTCAGCGCTTGTGGTTCGAACTACAGCTGCGGCGCGCAGAGCTCGCGCAGTTGCAGGGCTCGCTGCAAGCGATGGCGCGTTGGGCCGAGCAACTGGGGCCCTCTCCCGCGAAGTGAGGCAGTCAGCGATGTTCCCACGATTCGGCACGATGCTCGGCGACGCGCAGACGAAGCCCCCTGAGCAGGCGCACCGACCAGGGCGACCGTTCACGACTGCCGTATGTTATACGGCCAGCCTGGTCTGGGTCGTGAACGGCGCCGCCGGCTGCTCGACGTCTGACGGACCAAAGACCTCCGCCGCACACCCCGTCAGCATCAACCACGATCACGACGCCGGCGACTCGCAGACGACCTCGGCGCCACACGACGCAGGCAGCGTGCAGACGGGCGATTCCTCCGCTGGTCCGGGGCACCGCGACGCGGCGAGTGCCGACGTGCCGCCCGCGCTCGGACTCGACGTATTCGGCATTGCCGAACTGTACCCGTCGCGCCTCGACGATGACGGACGCCGGCAGCTGTGGACTTCCGAGCACTGGGCGGCAGGGCCCTACCCACTGCGCAGCGGCGAATTCGACGAGAACGACCCGCTCGGTCTTTCCGGCATGCGTGGTCAGGGCGATCTGGACATCAGCCCCGTGGGTGAACTGATCCTCAACGGGGAGCAGCCCCGTTTCTACGTCTTTTCGCTCAGCGACGGCCTGTGGCGCGACGTGGAGATCACCGTCTACTACCGTCGCTTGGCGGACGATGGGACGCCCTTCGCGGGCCTGGTCATCGGAACCCGCACGGCTCCCGAAGGGCATGGCGACACGCCGTGCGAGGCAAACACCTATTACTCGCGTTTGCGCCACGACGGCACGACCGACTTCGAAAAGGAGTTGATGCACCCGCCGAGCACCGAGCGCAACGGTGTGCCCGCCGAAGAGCTCTGGCCCGAAACCGCCCAACTGGCGTTCGACGAGTGGATTGGCTGGAAGTTCGTCATTTACAACACGGACGACGACCGCGCCGTCAAGCTCGAGTCCTACCGAGATACGAGCGAGGGCACGGCGGGCGGCGACTGGCAGCTGGTCAACGAAACCGTGGACGACGGCAGCTGGTACACCGAGACCGATTGCGCTGAACACTCGCCCATCGACGGCGAGTCCGATCAAATTTCTCTCCAGGGGGGCGCCGTGTTCATCCGGAACACCGGCATCGTCGAAGCTCGCTACAAGTGGCTCACGATCCGTGAGATCGACCCCGAGCGAAAGTGAGGGTTGCTGATGTTTGATTCTTCCGTGACGACGAGCAGGCTCCACAGAACGACTCCCCTGCATCGCTGCGCACTTGCCTCGACGGCGCGAGCGCAATTGTTGCTGTCTGCCGTGCTGGCAGTCATGGCGTGCCAGCCGCCGACCGAGGACAAGGAGTCGCAATCCGACTTCGAAGCCAAGGCGTTCGACCTGCCGCCGCAGAGCCAGCTGGCGCCGTTGTTCGGCAAAGGGCACGACGCGAAGGTGGTGGTATCGCTGTCCTTCGACGATGGGTTCGCTTCGCAACGAACCTTCCTCGACATCCTCGACGAGCACGACATCGATTCGATTCACGGCACGTTCTACCTCAACAGCTCTCGGCTGAATCTCGAGATCAACGAGCGCGAATCTCGCGACCACGTCCGTTTCGGCGATCTCGACATGTGGTTCGAAGCAGCGCGTCGCGGTCACGAAATCGGGTCCCACACGATCACCCACGACGACTTGAGCTGCACGCCGACGCGCTTCGACGACGGCGATTGCCAAGCTGGCCACGAGCCACTGACCGACGAGGAACGCCGCCGCCAGATCTGCGGCGACCGCGAGATCTTGCAGGCGCTGGGCTTCGACGTGAGAGGCTTTGCGTACCCGTTCGGCCGCCACCAATACGCGGCAGGAGGCGACGAGATCCACGACATCGTTTCAGGGTGCGGCTTCTCTTACGCGCGAGCCGTGCACGGCCTGGCGCGCGGCGCCTACGACGACGATGACGGCTATCCCCTGGCCGAAACCGTTCCCCCCGAGGACAACTTCGCCATCCGCAGCTACGAATCGCTGACCATTGGCTTGACCTTCGAAGACGTCAAGAGTTGGATCATGGACGCCTACGACAACGGAGGGGGCTGGGTGCCGCTAATCATGCACCAGGTCTCCGACACCTGCGAAGACCCCGAGGTACCCGGCACCGAACTCGGGGTGTGTACCCGCACCAGCGAACTCGAACGACTCGTCCAGTGGCTGGACCGGTCCGGCGACTTCGAAGACGACGGCGCGCCGAAGGACGTCTACGTACGAACCATCGGGCAGGTGATGGCCGAAGTCGGCAACTTGGTCACGCTCGAAGTGGCAAACGGTGGCCTCGAGCAGCCGCACAGCGGGAGCATCTCACGGCCAAACTGTTTCGATCGCTTCGAAGGCAAACACGAAGGCAATTTCGAGTGGGCCGAGGTGGACGTGCCCGTCGTCGACGAGGAGGATGGTTCCGCTTCGGAAGAACCGGCCAAGCCGAACCACTTCGAGAAACTGATCCCCACGGACTCGCATCCGACGCCGATCACGCAGATGACCACACGCGACGACCGGTGCTATCTGGGGGTCAGCGCTGGCGGGCGTTATCAATTGCGCGTCCGGGCCCGCGCCCGCTTGAGCACCAGCAGGGTGGCGAGAGGCCGCTTCGTGGTGAAGCTGCTGCACCTGTTGCCGGGTGAAAGCGGCGTCGATCGCGTGTGGGAGAACTGGGCGCTAGCGGATCAGCCCGTGCACGAGATCGGCGACGAGTGGGGCGTCGTTCACCTCAACCTGCCGCCAATCCCCGAGGGAGCCGTAGCCATCGCGTTCGGATTTCAATACCTCGAGCCCAGCGAGCGGGTCGATGACCACGGCGAGATCTGGCTCGACGATTTCGAGCTGCGTCAGTACCGCTAAACGCCCTCGAGGAGGCGGGATGCTGCAGCGGGTCGAGGGCTCGCGTAGGAGAGAATTCGAAGCACGACCGCAACGTTGGAGACCCGCTTTGCTTCTGGCGAGCTGTGATATGCTCCGCGCCATGGGAGAGGTCACGCATCGAACGCTCGAGGCGAATGGGATCGAGGTCCACTGCGTCGAACAGGGCCGGGGCCCGCTCGTCGTGCTGTGTCACGGGTTTCCGGAGTCGTGGTACTCCTGGCGACACCAGCTCGGCGCACTCGCTGAAGCGGGTTACCGTGCGGTGGCCCTCGACATGCGCGGCTACGGCGCCACCAGCAAGCCCGACGCGATCGATGCCTACGCGTTGTCGTACGTGATCGGCGACGTCGTTGGCGCCATTGCCGCGCTCGGTGAAACCCGCGCCGTCCTGGTCGGCCACGATTGGAGCGCGCCAGTGGTTTGGTACGCCACCTTGATGCGTCCCGACGTCGTGCGCGCTGCCGCGGTGCTCAGCGTGCCCTATGCGCCACCGTTCGTACTGCCCCCCGGTATCACACTGACACAAGTCATGTCCGCCACGGCTGGTGATCGCGAGTACTACAGACGCTACTTTCAACAGCCCGGCATCGCCGAGGCGGAGTTCGAGGAGAACGTGCGTGATTCGCTGCTTCGGTTCATGTACGTGCTCAGTGGGGACATCCAGACTGACGGCGTTCGCGACGAACCCTTCGACGGCCACTTTCCGAAGGGGCAGCGACTGCTCGACAGCTGTCCCCTGCCGGCGCGACTGCCAGCTTGGCTGAGCGCAGCCGACGTCGACTTCTACGCCGAACAGTTCTCGCGCTCCGGCTTTCAGGGCGCGCTCAACTGGTACCGCAACATCGATGTCATACCCGCGATGCTGTCGCCGTTCGTCGGCGCGGCCCTGCAGCCGCCCACGCTCTATCTCTATGGCGACCGCGACATGATCGCGGGCAATCACTCCGAAGCGCTGACACGAATGCAGGAGGCCCTGCCCAACCACCACGCGACGGTGCAGCTCGAAGGCGCCGGGCACTGGCTTCAACAGGAACGTCCCGAACGCGTCAATCGCGAACTGATTGCGTTCCTCAACCAGCTCTGACGGGCAGGCGGCGCCCGCCTCAGTCGATGGCTGCGAGCAAGTTGCGAAGATTCGGGATACCAGTCTTCAAAACCGCGTGGTAGCGAGCGATCGCCGCCTGCTTCGCCGTCTCCTCGGGTTTGGCGGCCCGCATTTGCCGCCGGGTGTCGAGCCGCGTTTGACTGAGCCAACGCGCCAACCCTTCGTCGGAGCTCCAACGCCGACGGTTGGCGAGCACTCCCGCCCACTGCTTCAACCAGTCCGTGGGCACCTCGGGGTACGGGATCACTCGACACAGAGCGTTCCGCTCGTCATCGTCGTGGATGTGGCACTCCACGTAGGCCGTCACCGCCGCACTCAGCGACGGCTGGCACCAGCCGATGTTCGTCAAGCTGATGGTACTTGCCTCGAAAACCGACACCGACGGTTTGGGCGGTAGCCCAGCGGCACTGCAATCGATGTAGAGCCAATCGGGCTCCGCATCGACGTGGCCACGCTCGAGCGAAATGCGCGTCGGTGCGATCGAATCGACGCGACCGAGCCGCACGATCGATTCGATTCGCCGAAGCTGTTCGAGTTCTTCACGGCTGACGGTCGCGCAGCGAAACGTGCTCGGGCGCACGGTGGGGTCCAGGCGCAGCAGTTGCCCCTCCTCCTCCAGGAGCCGAAACAGCTCGGGGAGCGAGCCAGCGGCGTTGATGCATTCGAGCTGTTTGGCGAGGCTGAGGAAGTATCGGTCGAGATGCTCTTGCCCGGGCTGGAGGTTGGCGCGATCCAGAAACCACGCATCCCGCGGCATGATCCAGTGGATGCGCTGCGGAGCGGCGCCGTTGGCTAGCAACCACAGGCATGCGTCGATTCCGGTCTTGCCCGAGCCCACCACGACGTAGCCCGGGTGCGCAGACTTGATCCTCGGCAACTCGTTTGGGGAGATGCAACGGACCGTGGGCGCGACGGTGTACCGGGGCGGATGTGTGGATGGAATGGCCGTATTGCTCAGGGTCGCGTCGACGATGCGACGCGCTCTGATTGTTCGGGTTTCGCCACTGAGCAATTGCGTCAGCTCGTGATCTCCGTTCGGCGTCGTGTCGTGACTGCACATGGGAAGGAACGTCACGCGTCCCGAAGGCAGGAAGCGTTGATTCATGACCTGTTCGAAGTAGTCGACCACTTCCGCGCCCGAGGCGAGCTCGTACAACCCCTGATTGAGCCCCACGTCATCTTTTCGTCCACTCCCCAACTCCCGCGACCCGACGCCGTAAAACATCGAGGGTTGATGCAAGCGAACGAAGGGGTAGGCATCGTTCCAATGTCCCCCGGGGCGATGCCGCCGATCGACCATCACGACGCGCGCATCCGATTCGTCGAGCAAGGTGTCGACGAACGCCATGGCCATCGCACCGGAGCCAACCACCAGGTAATCCGTTTCGTTGGGAACGTCCATTGAGTCTCGAGTCATGTTCCTCCACTGGCTCGCGCCCGACCTGAGGGCGCCGTATCAGCTGCGACGCGATGATAGAGACCTGAGTCCACGCCGTCTCGGTCGTGACGAAAATACGACAATCTTGCGATGAGGCGCTGACATGCCTGCGCCCCATGGAATCATCGAGTGAACACCCCGATGTCACGAGCGCCGACCCGTTGGACGTTGCGTTGGTCGACGTTGAGCAGGTCACCTGCCGGCGTTACGCAACCACCCGCCGCCCCCACGCCATCGGGACCGCCCATGCCCAGCGCATGAGTCAGCGTGAAGCCACCGTTGTCGGCAAGTGGACCGGGTGTGTAACCGACGTCGATGATCGGTGGAACAGTGGCGGCAACGCTGCAGTCGTTGGCGCCGACGTCCGAGCCGAAGTAGTTGGCATGAGTGTAAGTGACCACCGCCGACGCGAAACAAGCGACGTCCGTGTACGCAGGGTCGCCGACGTTTCCAGCGAACAACGAATGGCCAATCCGCACGTTGACCATTGCGTTGCCCGCATCGACGATCAGCCCACCCGCCAAACCGTCGGGCGCCCCAGAGTCGTTGAACGCGACGGTGGTGTTGAACACGTCGAAGTCGACCGTGTCGACGGCGTCGTTGCTGACCCGCAGCGACAGCCCCCCTCCTTGCATGAAGGTGATTGAGGGGCCTCGGTGCTGACCGCGTTGGCACTGATCGTGCTGTTGACGATGTCGACGTCCAGGCTGGAGCTCGGGTCGTCGAGAGGCCTGCAGAATGTACCCGACCGCTTCCGCACACGGCAGCGGCCCCCGCTTGTCGAGTTCCCGCGCCAGGTCGCGACCCTCGAGATACTCCAACGCCATGAATGGAGTGCCGTCAGTCAACGTGTCGACGTCGATCACCGACGTGACGTTGGGATGCACGAGCTTGGCCAGAACCCTCGCCTCACGCGCGAAGGCTCTCGGTTGTTCGTCCTCACCACCCTTGGGTTCCCAGCGCGGGTAAGGTGGTCAAGCAACCGCCAAGGTTTTCCCCATCTGCACCAGAACGGATCGGCGCGCACCAATCAGGGCAGCACCGTCACTGCGCACAGACCTCGCTCCCCACGGCCCTGCGCGCCCCGCGCCGCACCCGCCCTCGGAAGAACGACTGCGGCGCGGGCGAGCTCGACGTCACTCTTCCGATTCGCTGTCGGCGTCCTCTTCGGCGTCCGAATCTGGAGACTCCTCGGACGAATCCGAACCGCCGGCAGCCTGAGTTTCCGCCTCCTCTTGCTCCCAGAACTCCTCATCGCTACTCGGTGCCTCTTCGGAGTTGCTCTTGGCATCGTCGGGAGACTTGGCCTCCGCACTGCTGCCCCCGCAAGCAGCGGTGGACAGTGCGGCACCGACGAGCCAACACATCAACTGGTTTCGATTCATGATTACTCCTCGTCACGGTTGAAGGTTCGCCCCACCCTACCCACTCGTTCACCCGCTGTGTCCACTGCTATCAGTCACCAGCGCGCAACGTGTTGCCACATCGAGCGAGAATCGATTCTCAGCGCATGGAATTCATCGTCAGGGGACGAATCTCTCCGATGGGTATGCTTGTTGCGTTGCGGCCATCCGGATCACGCGACGGATGAACGCCATACAGATGGCGCGAGAACCCGACTTGCGGCAACGAGTCGCTCGAGCGCACCAACCGAGTCCATCACGTTCACCTTTAACAGCTCATCTGATACTGCACGCGAGTACGCGTTCGAAGAACGACGGCGGTCGATGCGGTTCGACGAAACGGGAGCGGGAGCGGTGATTGACCATCCCACGAGCAAAATGACCTACTCGCACGCACACGCCGAGTGCTCGCCTGGTCGGTAACCAACGCCCACATCAACGGAAGCGCTCGTCGTCCCTCATCAGGCCGCACACCGAGGCCCGTGCGCTTCGCACCTTTTGCGGTCTGTGCGTCGGCTGCCAATCTAGCGCGACTTATCCAATCCCAGTGCCTCGAGGGCCGTTCATTCTCGTCCGCCTGCTGGCCACTCACTCCCCCCCGCCTCACGATTGCCTGGCGGGTGGTCCCAGAGACACCGTACCAAGAACAACCGTGCGACCGCATTCCGTACAATTGGTTTCATCGGCTCTGGGTTTCGCGATCATCGCTTGCTCGGCGGAGGGGCCGCCTGCGCCCCCCCCTTCGAGTGCCAGTTTCGGCGCGTCGAGCAATGGGGCTCAGGTATCGAGCGGCGACATACCCGTCGACGCCGTTCCAACGCCGGTCGACGAACCCAACCCCGTCGACGAGTCTCCGTACGGAACCCCAACGGGGGACGCCGAGCCCGAGCCTGACGTGGGCCAGGATCCAGTCGGCCCCAGCGCGGCGGGACTCGGCGAAAGCGACGACGGAGCTGGCCTGGGCCAAGCTCGAGCAGACGATGGCACTGGCCCCGGCGAAGCCCAAGACGGCGCGGGCCTAGGCCAAGCCCAGACTCCGAACGAGCCCGAGCCTGAGCCCGAACCCGACGTGCCGTCCGACGTCACCCCGACCCCGTCCGGACCGGAGCCGAGTGAGATGGACACCATGCCGTCCGCGACGTCCGAACCCGCCGCGACCTCCGAAACGCCGACGAGTACAACCCCCGGGTTTCCCTTTGGTGGCTTCCCGACGGCCCCGACCAGCACCGCAGACTCCTCCTGTACCAACCAACGCCCGACCGGCACGGACTGGGACGAGGCCACCTGTGATCAGTGGGCAAACGATACACCGGAATGCGATTCGGACTGGATGATCGAGGGCAACTACTGCAACGAAAGTTGCGGACGCTGCAGTTCCGGAACGTAGTACCTCGGCAGGGAGGTTTCTTCCGGAAGCCCGCGCTTCGGCGCCGGAGATCTCACCCTTCGCGTGGCTATGGCCTCGCGCCTCGAGCCCCTCCAAAAGCTCAGTAGGGTCGACCTGGTAGGTTGAGCGGCAATTCGAAGAGCCCTTTGCTGCTACCGTAGGCTGTGATGTACAGCGTCTGACGATCATCCCCGCCGAACGCGAGGTTCGTCACGGCCTGTACGTCGCCGATCGTGATCATGCCGATCGACGATCCGTCTGGAGTGAACACGGCGATATTTGGCGTAGTAGCCAACGCGACGTACAGGTTCCCCGCGCAATCGATCACCATACCGTCTCCCCCGTTGGCGGCAGCCCAGTTCTCTCCCGGACCCACGGTGCCGTCCGCCATGACCGGATAGCGTCTGCCCACGGTCGCAGCGACGTACAGGTAGTCCTCGGCGAGGGAAAGCGTTACCCCGTTCGGTGCATCGAACGAGTCTGGGGTGTCACTCGACGGGATCGGCTCGGCCGCCGTGGCGCCATCTACCACACGGTACACGCGCGTGGCGTCCTGAGGTGGTGGCGTCGGCGCGTTGTAGCTCGGATCACTGAAGTAGATGGTTCCCGAGGAGTGAATCGCGACGTCGTTGGGGGAGTTGAGTCGAACCCCCATGTAGTTGCCAACCAGGGGCGTCGCGGCGCCACCCGGCAACGAGAGGCGCTCCAACGTGCCGTCCCGGTGGTTTGCCGCCACGAGTGTGCCGTCGGCGTCGAGCGCCAGACCATTGGTTCCCGAATCCGCCACGACGACCGACGTTTGCCCGTCGGGCGTCACCCGCAGCAAGCGAGCCTTCTTCATGTCAGCGCTCTGGGGTTCGTATGATTCGTTCGAAAGCTCGCTGACGTACAGTTCGCTGCCTGTCCACACGGGCCCCTCGACGATGCCGAAGGTGCCATTGTTCAAGTTGAAGTCGTCCGCTGGCGGCACGCTCGCGATGCGTGTCGGCGTCCCGTCGAGCATCGGCGTGCCCGCGACCCCTGGTGGGCAACTCCAAACACGCGGCCCGACGGGACCGACACCGCCTGCACCTCCTCCACCACCCTTGCCAGCCGCTCCGGTGGAGACACCGGCGCTACCGCCCGCTGCCGTGGAGCCGACCCCGCCGGAACCACCACTGGCACCGCCGAAACCCGCCGTCGGTTCCGGCTGCGGGTTTACAACGCCGACGGGCCCAGAACTGCCCGACCCAGAACTGCCCGACCCGGAACTCCCGGGACCAGAACTCCCGGGACCAGTCACGACTGCGGTCGGAGCGACCCCCGAACCGGTCGGTCCAGAGACCGTATCGATGGGCGAACTCGCCGACGGACCAGCCGTGCTCGCCACGACTGGTCCGTTGGAACTGCCTGGCGCGCTCGGAGCCGTGACGTTGCTGCTCGTGGCCCCCTGATTACCGTCGTCGTTGCCACACGCCGTGGTCAACAGCAACGCAACCGTCGCGACTCGAGTCCGCGCGTTCGAGGACGTGCCCATGCTCATTCGACCGTGACTCGCGCCGTCGTGAACTCGACGGAGCCGCTGTTATCCTGGGACTCGACGAGCAGCTTGACCTCGTACAGGTCGCCCAGCGGCAGACCGAACTCTTCCCACTGTTTAAAGTGCTCTGAAACGGAGATGCGCCCGCACTGGCGGGCGGTGCGTCGAATGCTGAAGTACTGGTCGAAGGTCGCCGTGCCTATGATCGACGGCTTGTTCTCTCGTGTCTTCTTCCAAACGTCGTAGGTTTCTCCATCCACCTCGAACGCACCCACCTCATCGCGCGGGGTTCCGTCCGAGGAGAAACCCGCGGGCTTCGTCGCTCCCCAATCGTCGAGGATGTAGAACTCGCGCAACGGGTCGACGGTCCAACCGTAAATCCCAATGTACGTCAGTCCGTCTTCACTACCACTCTGCGACTCGGCGAATTCCGCGGAGATGGTACCGATCTGCGAGTGGGTTCTGGTTTGATCGAAGTCCAACCCCACGCGCGCGAGAAGATCTTCGACGTTCTCCCAACTGGCACTGAAGGCCGCTTCGGACCTAAACACCGTCATGCAGCCGGACCCGCTACCTTCAGCCCACAACTCGTAACCGTAGCCGCTGCCAGCGTCGCCACGCGAGTTCGAACAGTACTGCTGCCCGCCAGTCAACGGCTCCTCTGGTGGACAGGACGGCGGAACGTTTGGTCCCCCACCAGCCCCGCCGGTCCCTGCGGTGCCCGCATCCGACCCACCAGCGCCTCCAGCGGCGCCCTGGGTCCCGCCACTTGCGTTCTCGCCACCCGTGCCCCCACCGCTGCCCTCGACGCCAGTGCCGACGCCGGGCGCGCCCCCCGCACTGGGCCCAGGTTGCTGGGTCTGTACGGGGGTTGGATCCGAACTCGGAACACTGGAAGGCACAGGTGTCGTTGCAGAACCCGGCCCAACGACGGAGCCCGAACCCGTGGGGCCAGGAACGTCGACCGGCGACAGGCCACTCGACGCCGTCGGACCAGACACCGAACCCGGCACACTCGTGTCCTGAGCGGCGGTGGATGGCGCCGCAGGCGAGTCGCCAGTCGTAGTCACGGCATCTCCCGTCGAACCATTACCCTCGGACTCGCCGCAACCCGGGAGGGCGGCGGCAGCGACGATCAGGGTCGCTGCTCTCAACGACGTACAAAACTGGCGGGACTTGCTGAGCATGAGTCGAGTAATCCCACGCCCACCGGCGCCGATCAATTCATGTGGTCCTTTTCGGCCGCTCACCGGGACCAAGGAACAGAAAGGGTAAATTAAGCTGCCCCTACTGGTGTCGGCGACGGTGTGGCCGGCGGTGTTCCCAACGCCACAACGTGGTTGTCTCCGAGCAAAAAAAGCGTGGCCGAACCGAAGCGCACCGTGGAGTCTCGCCCGTCAAAGTCGCGTCAAACGGCACGCGCTCGGAGACGGTCAGAACAGTTGGAAGTGCCCACTGACGTGGAGTAACGCCAGCATGTAGAGCATGCCAGCGTAGTATCGGTACTGCCCACTGGGGATGCTCATGTCCCAAAGGTACTCGACGAAGTACCGACCTGTCTCCGGCGGAACTCCAAAGGCGACCATGGCGTTCTGCGCCGCGAGCGCCGCCTCGGGTTGCCCGTAAGAGACCGTTGCCGTTCCGTCCAAACGAAACTCTGCCCCCGGTCTGCCGCTCTGCTGGTTCACCTCGAAGAAAGCAGCATAGGCCTCGGCAAATGTCGTCTGCCAAGGATCGACCCCGAACAGGTTGTGGTCCATCATGATGTTGCCCACCACTCGATAAGAGTCCGAATTGAAGTCCGCACGCGGCGACCCGTCGTAATTGGCGAGGTAGGGCGCGAGCCCGGTGCCGGCGTTGACTGTCTTGGGGAAGAACGCCCGCCCGGTGTCCGCTGCCGCTTTCCAAAACTCCACTCGCTGCGCGTCATCGTCGACGCATGCCCAGACTTCGTAGAACGCAGGCAGAATGTATGACGGATCGGTGTAGTTGGCCTGCGCAACGAACTTCACCAGTTGCTGTTCGTGGTCGAAGAGCTGCTCATCGTACATCGCGGCCAAGACCCGCCGCGCCTCGGCCATGTACTCGATCCCCGTGTCCTCACCCCAACGTTTACTTGCAAAGGCCAGCGCCGTTGCGAAGTACTCCTCGCCGTCCGGAGCCGAACCACTGGAGATCAACTGGCCGGAGCGCGTCGCGTGCCACCCGAAGAGACCCGACGGTTGCTGCATCACGCGTTTCGACCAGCGCCAGATCTTGTCGAACTCGTCCTTCTTGTCCAACTGCAGGGCAATCATCATCCCATAGGACTGCCCTTCGCTCCGTATGTCGTCGCTGTTGACGTCGAGGATGTACCCTTCGTCCCCCGACTCGTAGTACACCGTGTCGTTGCTTCCGCCGTGGAAGAGCTGCTCGAACGCAGCTTCCACTTTGGCGTCGGTCTCCTCTTGCGTCTTGTCCAACAGCGTGGCGAAGAGGTTCGTGTACTCGGTTGGAACCGCGCATGAGCCGTCCGGACTCATACCCGTCGCGCCACCAGCGCCGGGCTCGATGGCGCCCGATCCAGAAGCCCCCCCAGCTCCCGCCGGGCTGGGCCCAACGTCGGTCGAACCACCCGCCCCTTCGGGGGACGGTGGGGGAATCGAAGGTCCCGGGCCCGGGTCGAGAACGGAAGCATTCGGCGAAGTGGCCGTCGGGGCGACCGTCGTCTGGTCGGCGGGTGCGACGTCACTCGGGGTGGGCTGCGGGCTATCGGTCGGCGCGACCGGTGTGTCACTCACGCCTGGCTGGACGGGCGATGCCGTTGAAGGCGCGACCACGCCAGGACTGGGGAATTCGGAGCTGCTCGAGCTCGGGACGACTCCGGTGTTCTCGGTCAACGGCTCTCGGTTGCTGGGACCGGTGTCGGATGCACACGCGGCGAGCAGTAGGGCGACTAGGGACAAACTCTGACGCACGTTGGGAAATTCCAACATATCACGCAGCCGATCCCGCTTCCGGACAGGATGTTCGAGAGTCGTTCCGAATCCAATCAGGGCCAGTTTTTCGCACCGTGCTGCTGCCACACCGCGCGATGGAGCGCAGAACCAACGGGCGAACCGGACCAATCGTGGGGCGGCCGATCGCAACGACGCCCACTGCCGGTGTCAGTTCGGAACGACGCTTCAAACGCTCTGCGCTGACCGACTAGCGCCCACGTCCGCGCGGAATGGGGATTCGGGCGGAACGTGGATGTGCCGAGTGTCACGGCGACTCACCAGCGCCTCCCGGAAGTTGCCGACTTGGCACCGGTGAGGACACGCTCCGATCTAGTGTGGCTCTTCAAGGAGTAACACGACGATGAGCGAAAAACAGAAGTTGGAGTTTCGCGGCAATGCGACCGCAGAAGAGTTGAAAGGGTACCTGGCGGCGTTGGCGGAAAGCTTCGTCAGCGGGCCGATCGTGCTCGAGAGCGAGGGTCGCCACGTGGTGCTGGAGATGGGAGCCTATGCCGACTTCGAAATCGAAGCAGAGCAGAAGAAGGACAAAGCCAAGGTCACCATCGACATTTCCTGGCGTCTGCCGACGCCCGCCGTTGCCACCACGGGCAACGGCGGCTTGAGAATCTCCTCGACCGTTCCGGACGCGCCCGCAGCGGAAGTACACGGTGCCGCGTCCGACACGACCGCAGAAGAGTCCGCGCTCGACGGCTGACGGAACCTCTGTTCGACCGTTCCGGTCGCGTGCGACCAGGCGTTGTCGTCCCCGGCAAAGACGAAGGGGCCGCTCGGATGTCGAGCAGCCCCTTCTCTCACGCGAGGTTTCTTCGCGTTCGTTCGCTTACTTCATTCGGGCTTCCAGTTCACCGTGACCCAGCCGTTGCCCGCTGCCTCGAACTGAAGCAACGTGCCATCGATGGACACGATCTGACTGCCCGGCGAGGACGTGCGCATGACCACGACCACGCTGTTGTCCTTCGTGTTCTGGAACGCCACGGCCTCACCGTTGACCCCGACGCGGGTCGCGTCGCCGTCGACGTACTGAGCGAAGTGCCGAAACACGTAATAGTACGGTGTCGGGATCAGCTTCTTGGCGTCGCGGTCGACGACGAGCATCGCGTTCTGGTTCCATACGCGAACCGCGTCGAGGTTGGTGCCGTGGGTGTCGAGCACCATGTTCCACGCGCTGTAGATGTTCACGCCGTCGTCGATCCACGACTTCATCAGGTCCCAGGACTCCTGACCGTAGTTGAAGTCGTTGGGTGCGACGCCGCTGGGGGTCTGGTTCGTCTGGTGCGTGACGTAGCCTTCGCTGCTACCCCAGGGGTAGTTACCGCACTTGTGCTCCGACTGCATGATCAAGTACTTGTTGCTGTCGACCTTGCCGATGCTGGCCTGGGTCTCCCACTGCAGGGCGACGCCCACGATGCGGTCGGCGGACGCCTTGCTCTTCATGTCGTTCCAGTAGTCGTCGAAGAACGAGTTGTTCGACTGCGTACCGAACCACACGCCGGTCGTCAGTCCCGCCGCGTCGATGGACGGGAACAAGTAACCGTCGATGAACGTACCGAGCGTGACCGGATTCGGGATGTCGGTACTGTTCGTGCTGTCACGCGCCGGCCCAAACGCACATGTTGGGTAGCTCTGTGCCCAACCGGGCTCGTTCTGCGCCATCACGGCGTTGATCGGAATGCCCGCGTCCTCGTAGGCCTGAATCCAGTCGACGAAGTAGTCGGCGTACTCCTGATAGTACTGGTCGTTGAAGATGCCCTTGTCGTAGCCGCCATTCTCGGTCATGCCGGTTTTGGCCCACGGCGGGGGAGACCAAGGGCTCGCCCAGTACTTGACGTCACCTTTGATTTTCTGCGCTTCCTGGATGAACGGGATCAACGTCGACATGTCGTGGTCGATGGAGAAGTCTCCGGGACCGCTGCTGAGCGTGTAACGCTCCAGCGCGTAGTCGCTCGGACCTATCGGAATACGGCCCCAATCGAAGCCGATGCCCTCGACCGGGTCGAACAGCATCTTCATCGCGGTCGCGCGGTCGGTGTCGCTCAGCGCTTTGAGGGCGTCCCACCCGGCTTCGTTGAAGGTTCCGCCCCAGCCCAGCCATTTCTGGAACTTGTTGCTGGTGTCGACCGTGAAGTTCGGCGTCCCCGAATCGACCTTGGTGACTTCACCGGTATTCCAGAAGCTTCCTTCTGACGAGACGATCAGCGACGGCTCAGGCGGTTCCGGCTCCGGGGTCACGTCGGTCGGGACCGGTCCGGTCGGCGCAACGCCGGTCGGCGCAACGTCGGTCGGCACGACGCCAGTCGGCGACACCGTACCGGTCGGCCCGGTCGGTGTTGGTGCCACCCCCGTCGGGCCCGTCGGAGTCGGCCCAACGACGTCGGGACCGGAAGCGGTTGGACCGACCACTGGCGGAACCGAACCCGGGCCGACGGGTATCGTGCCGGGAGCCACGGTGGCGGGTCCGACCGTGGGAGCTACCCCGGTGTTGCTGCCGCCGGGGCTCGTGACCGGGCCGACGCTAGTGGGCGTGTCGGTGGGTGTTGTGGTGGTCGCTGCGCCAGTACCGTCGGATTCGTCGGAGCCGCACGCGACTACGAGGAAGGCAAGCCACAAGCTGTTGACTGATGGACGTAACTTAATCATTGGGACTGTAAAACTCCGTACACTTGAACCATTGAAAATCGGCGGGAGCGATTTGGCTCACTTGCCCACGAACGTCGTGACGGACATGGCAGGCAGTTCGGCATCGAACATCCCGTCAGCCACGGCGACCGCGTCTTTCTCAGCGAGGTTGTCATCCTTGGACGTCAACCAGGTTGCCATCGATGCGGGCGCAGTGCCGTCGATGTAGATCGGAACGTTCTTCGTCGAGCCACTCTTGTTGATGGCCACGACGACGACCGTTCCATCCGGACCCTTGTAGGCCGATAACAGGACGTCTTCCGGCATGTCGCCCGTCATGTCCACGGCAATGTACTCGGGTCGGACGAACTTGCTGTAGTTGCCGAACGTGTAGTAGCGCTTGGCGATGGTGTTGCCGCTCTTCAGCAGCCCCAGGCCTTCGTTGTCGTCTTCGTAGTAGGCCTGGTACCACCAGTAAAGCCAGGCGGAAGCCTCGCCGACCGTGAGCGCAGAGTGAATCCATCCGGCGACCGCCACGCCGTTTTCGATGCTGGTCGACGGTCCCTCTTCGGGCCAGTGCCTCACCCCAGACATTTCGGTCTGCCAGACCTCTTTGTCTCTCACGCCGCCGTTCACGTCATCTGGCCAGGGGAACGCAATTTGCGAGTCGTACTCGTGCACCCCGAGGATGTCGAAGGCGGCCCACGCGTCCTGATCTTTCCACAACCAGTGGCCGTAGTCGTAACCGTCTCCGTCGAGACACTTCTGAGCGCAGGTTGCCTCGAGCTCTGGGGTGATCTCGTTCCCGAAGCATCCGCAGCCATGCGGATCCGAGCTGTGCGGATGGCTGGAGACGATCGAGCCCGTGCCCGAGATGTTGCTCCAAGCGTGGATCCATTCAGAGGCTTCGGGAGCGATGACCTTGACGCCAGCAGCCTTGAGCTTCGGTCCGGCCACCTTCACCCAAGCCACCATCTGCTTGCCGGTGTACGTCGTCGTCTCGTACGAGGTGGTACAGACGGGAACGCCCGGACACGAAGCAAAATCGGACTCGTTCGCGATCGACATCGCGTACAAGCCTTGGTTCTTCGCAAAGTTGGCGATCGTGTCGGCCCATTCTTCGTAACAACTTTCGAGCACGTACCCGCCGTCCGTCTCTTTGCCGTTGCTCTTGCACCTGCCGGGCGGCGACCAGGTCGACCCGATCACCTTGGCACCCTTGGCTTTGGCCTCGGAGATGCCCGTCCCTGTGAGCTGCCCGGACGAGTTCATTCCGATGCGCAGGATGGACATGCCGATACCATCGGGCCCTTCCGTATCGAACATCGTGTTGATCGGGATGTTGTTGCTGCTCAGCGCCGTGTTGATGCCGAACCCTTGAATCATCTGATTCTCTCGACTGAGCCGCACCGTGACTTCGGGACCGTCGGGGCCAACCGGCCCACCGCCTCCACCTCCGCCCGCGGAGATGTCGCCCCCCGCCCCTGGCGTACTGCCTCCCGCCCCAGGACCCGGTCCCACGCTCGACGTCCCGCCTGCACCTGGGCCGGGATCCGTCGCGCTGGGCGCCGGAGTTCCTGTCGACCCCATGGGCGCCACGCCCACGGTCCCGGTGGGCCCCATGGCGGTTGGACCCGTTGCTGGGGGCGTGCTGGTCACAGGCCCACTCGGCCCGGGCACCGGTGTCGATACCGAGCCCGACGGGTTGCTGGTGAGGCCCGGCCCCGGATCGCTTGCGGTGGGGGCAACCCCAGTAGGATTGCTCGTGGGGGTCGTCGTCGTGGCTGCGTTTCCGTCGCCGGTCTCGTTGTCGCCGCACGCGCCGACAACAGCACCGATCAGCACCGCACCCAAAGCCAGCTCGCTCGTAACCCGCCGCGTGAGTCTCATATCCGTCAGTCTCCTACCGTCGCCTTCAATATCCCCAGCGAAGCCGAAATAGATCAACCTGAGCGCGTGGCTGATGACGATTCTTTTCGTTACCTGCCGAATCGGCACGGCTTTCGAATCTCAATGAAGGAACCTAACCGTCGGAACTCACAGCGGTTTTCAACGTGCGACCAGACGACTGACAAAGCGTTGACCGGCGCATGCAGAAAGTTCCACTCAGACGGGGTATCTGAACGGTTAGTTCTCACCAATCGCGCAAGAACTCCAGGCGCGGGTGCTTACCTGCGACCTGTTGCGGCGGCTCGTCGACAATCGGCAGGGCATGATCCAAGGCCCGCAGAGCGGGTCGAGGGCCACGGCAGTCCCCTGCCTCACCAGTTGCACTGAATCGCGGATGGTGCGCGTTGGTGATCTGTTTGATCGTGGGATGCCGTTTCGCGCGACGTCGTGCGTTCGGCAACGCATCGGCTCGACTCGACCCGTTACGTCGCGGCACGCCCGCGAGAGCGGCCGAGGAGATGTCCCCGACGGCGCCTCGACCGCTCGCGGGCGCCCACGAGGAGCGCGTTCGCGCCGAGGTCAGTCGGTTCGAGGCGAAGACGGAAGAACCTCGAACCGACTGACCAGAATTCGACGGCAACGCGCCGCGGAGTGGTTCAGTTGGAGCGCGCAGCAACCGAAATGCGGCGGCGTTTGCCACTGACGAGCAACGCGGCACCCGCCAACAAGGCGAGGGAACTGCCACCAGCGGCTGCGCTCAACTCAGGCACGCACGTCGGTCGGGTGCGGTGCTCGTTGATCCGCGGTCGAAAGAAACTCGGCGAGGCGGAGGCCAACGTCGGCACCAGGACGGACGTACACACAACCAGGCTCATCAGTGCTCGCTTCGAAAACAGGGTCATTCTCATCTCCTCGGGGGTGGCCGGAACGGTGCACAGCTGAAGCAAGGCTGATGCCAGCGCCGTGTCGCGCTCGAATCGGCGTCAAAACAGCCGAACCCCCCGATCCCGCCGCCAGCGCGGTGTGCAACGACACCGCGCCGTGTGCACAGCCATGCACAACCGCTGCGCATGACCCTGCACGCGCCCAGGAACCCCACAATCAGCTCGACACCGGCCGGACCCCGTGCCCGTCGATTCCCGGTCGAGCGACGCGGCGCCCCTGCGCTCCTTCGCCACGCCCGACCCAATCCGGCGCGCTTCGACGCGAGCCGCTCCCATCGTGTTCACCCAACCCACGGCCGGGCAGCGACGAGCAAGGAGCGGCCAGCTGAGCACACGCATGCGCCGGCACACGGTCAGTGCGCGATGCGGCGCGGCGCCTTCAAGCCCGATGAGCAGCTCGCTGCTGTTATCCCTACACACACCCACGAGCCATCTGGTTTTTCGGCCCTCACCAAACGGGGGCGCAAAAACCGCCCGACAATCGTGTTCACCCATCTAGCCGGGCAACTTGACTCACCGCGACGTGAAGAGGTCCACTCCCTTGCTTCACACTCGAATCGATTTTCGTTGGTGAAGGTGCGCCGAGAGAGTTACCATCGCGCCTCACCGCAAGCATCCCACACGGGCAGTCAGGGATGAACGATGCAGACGCCTTTCGGACCAGAAGGGCAGCTCTCGCTACGGGCTTGTTTTCAGGACACGACGGTAGACCGCGGCCGCGACTCAAAGGAGATCCCATGTCGAACATCGCCGGTAAAGCGTACGCCATGAGCCTCATCACGCCGATTAGCGGGAGGCTCACGACCATCGCAAAGAAGCTCATCTTTCGCGCCCTACCGACTCGGTTGTTGGTCAAGCGGCTCGACGGCTTGCTGACGCTTTCGATGATCCACTACGCCCGCTGGGTCATCCTGCGCGCAGACCAGTTTCCACACCTGGACCCGAGCCAACCGCGGGAGAAGCTCGCGTACGACTACATGCTGTTCTTCAGCAACTTCAACGGCAGTTGGGCGCAGTACGTCGACTCGTTCTCGGCCGCCATTCCTTCGGGGTTGGATCTGTTGTGGTGGCGCACGGTGGGCTGGCCCAAGTCCGTCCCGGAACAGCCATTCCATCGCTACGTCTCGCACAACCAGCTGTTCACTCAACACTACTACAACGCCACTCCAATGGCCGCATCGAACGACGTCAAGGCCGGCAAGCGCGTGAAAGACGCGGTTCGAGACTTCACTCGTCGCACAGCTTCGGCGACGCCAGAGCAATTCATGGCGGACTACCAGAGCCTGCTGCGCGATCTTCAGCACGACTTGGGTCAGATGGCTCCGACGCCGATCGTCAGCTTGGCGAACGAAGCAGTCATCCACCGAAACGACGAAGATTCGCGAGAGCGAGAGAAACGCGCGTCGATGCCCGTCCGAGTCGCTTAGGTCCCCCCGGGTCACCTTGCGCAACGCCACCCAACGGCTCGACGCCCCAATCCACAGCACCAGGAGACAGCGCCTCATGCCCAACAAGAGCGGGAACGCCTACGCATTGACCGTCCTATGCCCCCTCGTCGCGCCACGCGACAACGAGTCCTCGCCGGCCATGCTCACGCGCGATTTCTTCAACGACGTGCCGTTGCACGAAGAGAGCCCCATGGCTCGAGTCCCCAATACGTACTTGTGTCGGTTTTTCGTGCTGGACGACGTCGTTTACGAGGGCAGGCCGGCCAAATCCGACCACCTGAGGTCGAAGTACTTGGTGTTCAGCTGCAACCTACATGGCGAGCTCGACACTTGGTTACGTGGAATGTGGCAACACGCCGAAGAGTTCGTCCGAAGTGGCTTCCAGTACTGCGTCGGATTTTCGAGCGTCAACTCTGCAGACGAGTTCGTCCGGTACATCAAGCGCTGTCAGGTGGAGACGACGTTCTTCTTCATGGGCTCGACGGACGAACCCTTGGACGAGCAGTTGAAGGGTCTCTACCTCAAGCAAGAGTTCTCCAAGTTCGCGTACGAACACCAGGGCAAAAGCGCTGCAGAGCTTCAGATCGCCTACCAGAGCTTCGTCGAAAGAGTCCGCCCGTTCGACGCCAGCCCGCGCTGGCGCCCGGGAGCGTCGTCGCTGGGCAGCGCGGTGATCGCCTGACAACTCCTCGGCGTTTCTTCGTCGACACGTGGGGTTTGCGACAACGGCAAGAAGGGACCTGACCTGTGACCGAGACCAAACTGGATCTACAAGACATTCAGGGTAACGTCATCAAAGCGTATCCGAGACACGGCCTGCCGAAGGGACGCTACCTGTTCTACCAGATAGACGATGGGGAGGCTGGTCGGCAGTTTCTGCAGGAACTGTGTCCTCACATCACGACGTCAGCGCCGTGGGGCAGCAAAGCGGCGCGCAACGCGCCGCCGAAGTACACGATCAACATCGCGTTCACCTACGATGGACTGAAACACTTGGGCCTGCCCCAGGCAACCCTACAGAGCTTCCCCGAGGAGTTCGCGATGGGCATGCGCGGGCGCAGCGGGATCCTCGGAGACGACGGTCCGAGTGCGCCAGCGCGGTGGGACCCAATCTGGACCCGTGAAGGGCAGGTGCACGTGTTCATCGCGATCAATGCCGCAGACGAAAGCCAACTGGAGACGGCCACACGAGTCGTTCAGAGGCTTGCCCGCCAGTCGGGAGCGGGGGTCGTACTGATCCGCGGACACCGAGGCGACGGCGACGCGGACGACCTGCCCTTTCAAGACGTCTCCGCGCTGTACGACGACCAGGGCAGGCCGAACGCGAAGGAACACTTCGGCTACACCGATGGCATCAGCAACCCGTACTTCAAAGGCATCATGACCGATTCCTCCAACGTTGTCGGCGGGGGAAAGGTTACCGGTGGCGACATCGAAACCGAAGCCGGCTGGGAGCCGTTGGAGACCGGAGAGTTCCTGCTCGGTTACCAGGACGAAGCCTTCGAATGGCCAGAGGCCCCGCAACCACCCGTGTTCGCCGCCAACGGGACGTTCTTGGTCTATCGCAAGCTTCACGAGAATGTCGGCAGTTTCGATCGCTACCTGCAAACCGTCGGTCAACAGTACCCAGGCGGCCCCGAAGAGCTGGCGGCGAAGTTGGCAGGCCGATGGCGAAACGGCGCACCGATCACGACGTTCCGCACACAGAGCGAGGCAGACGGCTTCGCCGCAGAATGGGAGCACGCCAAGGCCGCCATAGCGAGCGCCACCACGGTCGAAGAGCGCGAGGCCGCCAAACGGCGCTTCTCGGCACTCAACCGGAAGTTCTCCGCCTTCGACTACACCAAGGACATCGCCGGCGGAGGCTGTCCCGTCGGCGCACACGTACGACGCAGCCACCCGCGCTCGGGGCTGGAGTTCAACGTCGACAAGGCATTTCAGCGGCCAGATGCGCTGTCCAATCGCCGACGCTTGCTGCGCCGCGGGCTGCCCTATGGCCGCTCGGACGGGCGAAGACGCGACGAGGACAACCACGGCATCATCTTCATGTCCCTGGGCGCCAGCATTCGCCGACAGTTCGAGTTCGTTCAGCAGCAATGGATCAACTACGGCAACGACTTCCGCTTGGGGAACGACAAGGACCCCCTGGCTGGCAATCACGGCCTCGCGGATTCGCCGGAGGGAGCGGGGCGCGCCGTCATAGAAGGCGATCCTGATCGCAAGGCGCCGCCATTCTTCTGCGCCAACCTCCCCCGCTTCGTCGAGACCCGCGGCGGCGACTACTTCTTCGTCCCGAGCATGACTGCACTGCGCATGATCGCCGACGGGGACGTCGATCCGACCTGAGAAACCCGCGACGTTCCGATCCGCCGCGGTTCTCGCACCGCGAACCCCCACGTGTGCCTCACGCGGCGGCGCCGGGAGGCTCGGAATCGGACAATCACGACGTCCAGCATCGGGCGCGCAGCTGCGACCGCCTCGCCGAAGCGAAGCCGAGCACCGTCTCGTGTTGGCCCGCACCGAGCGCTTCAGGGGCACCGCGCCGCAAGTTCGAACGCCGACACTGGAACCGCCCAAGAGCGCCAGCACGACGCCGCGATCGGAAGTCCTCGAGCCGTTTCTCGACGGCGTTGCTCGGCGCGACGCGGCCTCGCGTCGCGTGCGCGGAGGCTGTTGGACCGACGCTTTACGATGGCACCTCACTGACCACCGCGAGCCATGCGGCGATGTGGTTGCCGGTCCAGGCTGCCCGTCGATCCACATTTGCGCCCACTCACGCTTTGGGTCAGCGTTGGGAGGTTCCTATTGTCGCTCACCCCGATGATTCAATGTCGACGGTAGATCCTCGATCTGATGCGGAGATGCGCATCAAGAAGTACGTGCTTCTGGTGGACGACCCCTCCGGGATGCTCTCCGTGCTCGCCAGTGATCTGAAGAAGCTCGAGTTTCGCGTCGCGCGCGTGCCCGGAAAAAACGCCGCGCTGGACTTCATGCGGCGGTTCCACAAACTGGCACTGGTCGTGGTGAACGACAATGGAGAGAGTGATCGACAACGACTCGTGGAGATTACCCGCGAGGTTCATCCCAATCTGCCAGTCGTGCTCGTCGGACCGGACGGCTGTGTCGCCCGCACCGCCAACCGCGAGTGGAAAGTCGACGGCGCCGTCGACGCACCCCGGCTTCAGGCGCTCGTGGGAGAGGCGTTACTCGAGTACTGCTACCCAGGGCACATCCTGTCGACGTTGTCGTTTTCGATCGAAGAAGCCCTGGCAGGGTTTCAGAACCACGTCGTCTCTGGGCAAGCGTATCTACGTGCAACCAACGGCGCCGTAGCGGATTTGACCGCGCTCTTGCCGTTTTCTGGAGCCAAGATCTCCGGCTACCTCGCAGTCGGCTGCACTCGTGGCACCGCCGAGCGGCTACACGAGAACCTGTTTCCGCAACACGGCCCCGTCAATCAGGACACCCTGATGGACATGCTCGGCGAAGTCGCCAATCGCGCGATCGGTCGCTTTCACGAGATGTTCGAAGCTCGAGGCCTCTCGTTCAACTTCGGGGTTTCGCTCTTCCTCACGGGCAAGTCGGAACTGCGTGCGGCGCAAGCGCACCCGGCATTGGTGATGGAATTCGAGAGCCCATCGGGCAGTGTGCTCGTGGAATTGTTTCTGGACGGCCTGGTTCCCGCACCCACATCGCTGGGGATCCCCGACTCCTACGCGGCGGCCGGTGAGTTCGTATTGTTATGAGGGAGAAGACGTTGTCAAACTCGGCGAAGATACTGATCGTGGATGATTCGGCGACCACACGGAGGCAAATCCGTCCGAAACTCGAGGCCGCGGGCATGCAAGTCGTTGAAGCGTCGGACGGCTCCGAAGCCTTGTGGCGCGCTCGCGAGCAGTCGTTCGATCTCGTGCTGACGGACATACACATGCCCGCAATGGACGGTCTCGTCTTCGTCCAGCGCTTGCGAGAGCTGCCCGCATACAGGAACACGCCGATCGTCGCACTGACGTCGGATGGCTCCCACGCCCGACGCGACGAAGGCCGGCGCTTGGGGATCCGCGCCTGGGTCCTCAAGCCGCCAGACATGCCGGCGCTGATCAGCGGATTGCGCGGGCTGCTGGCATCCATGGCCAAGGGTGCTTGACCAACCCGGTCGACCCAGCACACGATCCGTCAGATGACCAGGCGTGCACTGAGCTAACGCCGTGTGGCGATCTTCCAGTACCGGTCTTGGCACACGCTGTCGTGCGGCCATGCCCCACCCTGACGGCACAGCACGTGCAATGAACGACTCGTTCGTTTGATTGGCGCCTTCGGTGCGCGCCCGACCGCAACGGACACCGCTGCTCGTCGACGTGCCGGGACTGACCATCGTCTTTCCTCTATTGCCGTTGTGCGCCGAAAGCGTTGGTGCGTCCGCGTTCGTGGCGGCCTTGCTGGTACCGAGTTACGCGGTGTGCCAGCGGATCGCCGGCCCCATACTCGGCGGTTTGTCGGACCGAGGGCTGCCCCCGATCGGCCCGCTCAGAAGCCGCCCATGGCGGACGACGTACAGCTCAATTCGACCTTGGCCAAAGCAGCGTCTTCGAACGTCGTGACGAAATCCGCCGAAAGCATCTGGCCCACCCCTGCAGTGGTCGCTTCCGGCATCGCATACAACATGAAGACGTAGGTGTGCGGCGGTGGTGGCGGGGGATTGGCCAGACCCGGACAAGGCCCGAGGTAGCCGTTGTTGATGACCTTTCCGCCCTCAGCTTCGACCATACTCTTGAGATCCATCGGCGACTGGGTCGGCAAGCTCGTCACCGTGGCCGGCAAGTCCCACAGCGCCGAGTGGTAACCGGTCGACACGCCGTCGTCGACGAGGGTCTTGTCGATCATGATCATCGCGAAGCTCTGGGTCTCCGCCGGTGCGCCGGACCAAGTGAACGACGGTGAGTGCGCACCGCTGAATCCCTCGGGCGACGCGCAGGTATAGTCCTCGGGAAGGTCCATGCCGTCCATGAACTCCGCGCTCGTGAACACGAACCCGCCAACGGGACCACTGGACATACCGCCAGCGCCCCCGGTAGCACTACTGCCTCCCGCGGAAGATTCACCGCCAGCGCCCGAAGGCCCTTCACCTCCCGCACCACCGGCCGCGGGCGCGGTGCTGTCGGGACCGGGAGTCGAACCGCCGGCGGCGGTCGGCCCGACAGGCCCAGTCGGGCCAGGCGCCGTGCCGCCCGAGGTCGTGGGGCTGGTCGCGGGTGTGGTCGGAGTCGGTCCCGGGCTGACGGTTCCCGTCGACACCGGAGCACTCGGCCCAGGCGTGGGACTCGGCGTCGGGCTCGCCGTGGGCGACGAGGTCGAACCGGTAACCGGCGTGGTCGGTGTGCTGTCCGAACCGGTCGGCGTGGTGACGGCAGACGAATCACCGTCGGAGCCTTCGTCTCCGCAAGCGGCTGCGATGACGATGGTTCCCGCTACGGCGAGTAACAGAGGGGTTGAGCGAAGTGACATGGCTGTTAGCTCCAAGAGAATTGCGCCGCACGTGAGCGGATCCAAACCAGTGCCGGGGCGGACCAGGCAGACGACGGAGGGGTAGGAACAAGTAGGATGTCAGCGGTGTGGAAGACATGACACCGAAAATGACGCCACAGACCATTCGGCGAGCGACACCAGATCAATTTACGACTGCTGCATTGGTCCGGGCCGCAGGGAGTCGTCTCGTGCTGCCGAGGACGAGAACTGGAGAGACGACGAACGCCATGGACTCAGCGCGGTGGGGCATTACTTGGGCGACGGTCGTCGCACATTCGAAGTGAGCCGGCACGGGCGCCAGGGCCGCAGGTCCGGTCGTTTCGGAACCTCGCGAATCTTGCTGTAGTGCGTTCCCGCGCTGCGCGCCCCAACGTGGCGAATCCCAGCAGCGGCTGAAACGGGACAGCGAGAACTTCACGGCCCCCACGATGTGTGGCAGTAATCGGCGCGATGAAACGCTTTGGGTCGACGTTCTCCTTGGGCCACCAGTTCTCCGCGGTACTCGCGGGTACCGCACTTGCCGTCGCAGCTTGCGCCAGCGACGAAGGCGGCAACGACGGCGCTCTGACCACCACGCCCACACAATCCACCACGCCCGCAGGCACGACGACCAGCTCCGGGCCTCCGGCAACGACGTCGACACCGACGGTCGCTCCACCCGCCACGACGGCATCGATCGCGACCACTTCGACGTCGGGCCCCACGACTGGACCAACAGCCAGCACCAGTGGCACCCCCACGGCGACCGGCAATACCGCAGCGGGTCCAACTGGGGCCGGACCGACGGGGCAGAACGCCGCCGGTGGGGCGAGCGGCATGGGGCCTGACGCTGCAGCGGGCGGCGCCGGCGGGATGGGCCCCGGTGCAACCGGCAGCGCGGGCGGGATGGGCCCCAGTGCAACCGGCGGCGCGGGCGGGATGGGCACGGGCGGCAATGGCCCTTCCGGCGACGAAGACATCGACATGACCGGCGACGACTTCGGTTGCATTGCCGAGTGGGACAAGGTCTCAGGATTTCGGATCAACAACCTCTTGGGTCATCTGCCCGAGGCGCTCGAGGTGGCCAACAGCGCCAGTGGTGGCGAGTACCCCGTGGGAACCGTTCTGCAACACCTTCCGACCGAGGCGATGGTGAAACGGCGCGAGGGATTCTCACCTGAAACGGGCGACTGGGAGTTCTTTCTCCTGCAGGTGAACGGCACGACGACGACAATCTCCGAGCGCGGTACGACGGAGATCCAGACGTCGATGGGTCAAACCTGCATCAGCTGCCACTCGATGGTTGCACCAGAGTTCGACCTGGTCTGCAACACCTGGGCGGACAACGCCGGCGGCAACTGCGGCTTCAACTTCGACGATGCAATGCTGGACATGCAGATCAACAACGACTCGCGCTGCCAGTAGCCAGTGCCGACCCGACGGCATCGGCAGATCGCCAGGGATGTAGGCGAAGGGACCGTCTAGCCACACCGCCCGCTTGCGGCCTCCAAATGAGCGTTCGCGATTCGCGAACGCCTCACTTCGATCCAACAGAGAATAATGGAGTCGAGAAAGCGACTGCAACGCAGGGCGGCTTCTCGGGCCCTCACCAACGAGTAGCGAGGTGCTGCGACGCCGAACACCACAAACGGTGTCGGCGTCAGAACGCCACGGGCGGGTTGCTCAGAGCGAGTTGGCGTATTCTTGGATCGTGGCGATCTCTTCGGCAGAAAGGCCATCTGCGTTCACGTCGGATGGTGGCATGCGCCGTGTCCCGAACGCTGCCGAATCAGTCACGTCCGACGTGATGCGGGTGATGACGGCGTCGATCTCGTCGTCCACGAAACCCTTGGCCGTTGCCTCATCCGGGTTTCCGTATTCGCCGTGGGGGAACTGGCCCGAGTTGGCGCCCTCGCCGTGGCACATCGCGTCACCGCAGTTCGCCACGAGGATCGCGTGCACTTCGGTGAACGTGACACCATTCGATCCGCCCCCGCCGGCACCCATGCCACCAGCTCCAGCGGGCCCTGTGCCTCCCGCGCCACCGGCGCCCGTCATTTCTCCACCTGCGCCGACTGGACCAACTCCGCCGGTGCCACCACCGGCTCCGGAAGTTGTCGTCGGATTCGCAGACGTCGTGGGAGCAGCGGAACCAGTGGGGCCAATCGGTCCAGTCGGACCGGCGGGCGTGCGTTGTACCGTGTCCGCGTAGGCCTGAACCATCGCCTTGTTCTCAGCGCTCAAGCCCTCCGCGTCGAAATCCGACGGTGGCATCCGGCGCATCCCGAAAGCGGAAGGGTCGGTCACCGCGGAGTTGATGCGCGTGAGGATCGCATCGATCTTGGCATCGACGTAACCCTTGGCCACAGCTTCGTCGGTGTTGGCAAACTCCGGATGCGGGTTAACGCCCATGTCGGTGCCATTGCCGTGGCAGGTCCCATCACCCGTGCAGCTAGCCATGAACATCTGATGAATCTGCGTGAACGTGACAGCGCCCACCGCCCCGGTCGGGCCGGCGGAACCGGTCGGACCTGGCGGCGGCGCCGTGACGCTCGCCGTCGGCCCAGCAGTGGTCGTGGTCGTCTCGCTGGTCGTGGGCATCGGGGTCGTGGGAGTCCCCGAGGGAACGGTTGTGTCTGTAGGACCTGTCGTGGCGGCCGAAGAGTTGCCGCCCGTACCCTCGTCGCCACAGGCGAGGAGGTAAGCGCTGCCGAGCAGCCAGAGAAGCGAATGCCGTGCCGATCGATGTAGGGCCATGGCGGCGCGTGTAACACGCGGCCGTGTGTGGGCCAAGGGTAATCGAACGATGCAGCAAGCTTGGGACGCTGGACTAGAAGCGAGCCACTCGCCCTCTGATCGCAACTTGAAATGGCTGAGAAATATTCTTCGATGGACGTCTCGGAGTACCCCGTCTCGCTTCACCCGAGCGTCACATTTCTTGCGGTCATTGCTTGCGATCGATCGCCCGGTTTCAGTGAAACACGGTACATTGCCGCCGGATCGCGCCACGCGTCGCATCCGCTGCGACGCGCCATCACGCCTCCGCCGCGGGCCCGCAGCCATCTTCGGGGGGCCAGCGCCGCAGCGCCGCAATTTCCTCCAACACCTCGCGGCTTGGCCCCAGTGAAGGCGGCGTCTGCAGCTGCGAGGCGGCCTGCGTGACGTTTTTGTGTCGGCACCTCGTGCGCCTGCAAAAGAAAACTTCTCGGCGAGTGTCCCCTTCGGCGATGCTCGATCGTCAAGGGGCAGCTCGGCAGTGATGCGGAGCAATCAGAATGGAGAAATCGATGAAAGAGTTCATGTTGATCTACAAAGGTGGCGACCCCGACTGGAAGGACGCCCCTGCCGAGAAGAAGCAAGAAGTGATGGCAGCGTGGGGCCAGTGGATGGAAGCGCTGGGTTCGAAAGGGCAGCTCGTCACGGGGGGCTCTCCACTGGACTTCGCAGGAAAACGAGTCACCAAGGATGGCGTCATCACGGACATCGCGGCCTCCGAGTTCAAGGAACTGGTCAGCGGCTATTCGATCATCAAGGCCAAGGACTACGCCGAAGCCTCACAGATCGCCAAGACGTGCCCGATCTTTCGAATGAAAGAGGCGATCGTCGAAGTGCGAGGCGTCACGCCCATGTGATTGCTCGCGCGGCGTTCGGTGCCGTCGAGCAGGTGCGCCCCGGTTGACGCGCGCGGTGAACATGCCATCGTTCGGCATGGCTCCGCGCGTGTCGCCCACGGTCAGACGGCGTTCGACAGCCGGGCGAGAATTCGATCGATCTGTTCCCCCAGCGCTCGCTGCTCGTACAGCGTGCCCCCGAGGCGATTGGCACGGTCGGCCTGCAAGCGCGCCTCGACCGGATCACCTCCGAGCGCCGCCAAGTGAGCGAGAACGGCTGGCGGCAAGTGGGAGTCTCGCAAAGCGGGGTGTTGGGCGACGCGCCCCACTTCTTCCACCGCCTCGTCGATCCGTCCCGCGTACCCCAGCGCCACGGCGCGATTGAGCACTGCCACGGGCGAGTTCGTCACCGCCACCAAGTCGTCGTACCCGCGCACGATTTCGAGCCAGTCCGTGACTTCGAAGCGAGCGGCAACGCAATGCTGTTCTGCGATCGTTGCCTCGATGAAGAAGCGGTTCGACGCGCCGGGGACGACGGCTCGCGCCACTCGTACCAACTGGCGACCACTGGTAATGCCCTGCCGGTCCCACAGCGTTCGATCTTGGCGGTCGATGGGCACGTTGAACCCCTCGGCATCGAGCCGGGAGGCGGCGCGCGCCAGGTGAAAGTGCATCAGCGCTAGCAACCCCAACGTATCGCGATTGACGACGCGCGGCTCGGCGACGAGCAGCGTCGCGAGATGAATCGCCTCGCGGCACAGTTCGAGGTTCATGGCTCGCGACGCGTCGGAACAGTGAAAGCCCTCGTTGAACAGCAGGTAGATCACCGTGTGGACACTGTCCATCACACCTGGCAAAGCATCCGTTCGAGGAAACTCGAACACCTGCCCCCGCAACTTCTCACGCGTTCGAACCAGGCGCTTCTTCACGGTCGCTTCGGGAAGTAACAGCGCGCGACAAATCGCGGGGATGCTGAAACCGCACAGAGCCCGGAGCATCAGTGGAATTCGGTTCTCCGGAGCGGCCTCGACGTTGGCGCACATGAAGATCATGCGCAGCTGGTGGTCGACGATCTTCGTCTCGTCGAACTCTTGCTCGACGGTGTGCGACAGAGTCCAGTCGCTACCGAGTTGCTGCGCCAAGTCGTCGGAGAACTTGCGCTGGGTGCGTTGTGCGCGCACCGTATCGATGGCCTGACGCTTGGCCGCGGTGGTGATCCAGCCCGCGGGGTTCTCGGGGATGCCTTGGTCCTGCCAATGGATCAGCGCCTTGCGAAAGGCTTCCTGCAGCACGTCTTCTGCGAGCTCGAGGTTGCGAGGGCCGAACAACCGCACGAGCGTCGCCAGAATACCAGCCGCGTGTTCCTTGTAGACCTGCTCGATCGTCGTTTGGCAATCGCTCATCGCAACGCGCCCGCTGTAGCACAACCGCGCGGCGTGCCGCTCGTCAGAGTGTCCGAGCGCGTGGACGCGTCGCGGTCGGCGTGGCGACAGCGCGACGGCGAGAGTGGCGCTCGATCAGTCGACACTGCCCGGCGAAGAGAGATCGATGACGTGCACCTGCAACAACGCCACGGCTTCAACGGGACTGGACTCGGCAATGATCGCACGCGCACGGGCGAGGTACTCGCGTTGTAGGTCTTTGAGGCGCTTGAGGTCGTCGCTCGAGACCCCGCACACGTTGTAGGCGGACATCCCCTGACTTCGCTTCGCTCGCTCCACCGCGACGCGCCCCCAAAACTCGCGGCGCGCCTTGGCCAACAATCGGTCCTCGCTCAGTTCGACGGCTTCGATGCCGCTCGGTTCGAAGTGCTCACCGCTGAAGCGGATCTGTTCCGTCGCGGCGAGCAGTCGCAAGCACTGGTCGACTTGCTCGACGTCGACGCCGAGACGCGTCGCCAACCAGACGGAATCGTGTCTTGGCAACGCGCGGTAGTCCGCCAGATCCAGCGCGGCAACCACCGCTGGCGACCAAGGCGCACGCGTTGCCGTTTCGCGTCGTGCGAGTTGACGACGCCACGCCTCGCGCACGGACGGCAGCGCGGCTGGATCCGTCAGCAACGCGACGAAGTCGAGCAACCGGTGTGAGCAAACTTCGATGAGTTGCAGAAATTCGGGAGCTTTGGCACGCGCGTGCCCTTTGTAGATTCGCGTCAGCGCAAACCGGCTCAATCCGCTCTGGCGCGAGAGCTCCGCAATCGGCAGTTCCCCGCGCACGGCGGTCAGGAAACTCAGCACGGTTTGCTCCGTGTCGTGGCTCGCGCCGCCAAAGCCTTGGGGCGGCACGCGAAAGAACTGTTGCAGCGCCGACCGCACATCCACCCCGGACTGCGCCGCGAGATCCAACAACTGAGCGGCAGTGGGCGCGTTGCGGCCGCTCTCCCACGCGTACAACACGTTCGTGCGATAGCGCATGCGCTTGCTGAGTGCGGCTTGCGACCGTTTGCCCCGCAACGCGCGCACCAGCTCAGAAGCGAGACTTTGCCAATCCATATAGTGGAGTTTCGCACAGGATCGGGCGGATTGGCGCCACCAAATGTGCGAATCAGGACTGGACAAGCGACTCCTCGCCCAGCACGCTTTGACCATGCTCGAAACCCGCGTGCATTCACCCGTACCACCTGCTCGACGCCAGCCCCAACTGACCGCGGCGTCGATCGTGCTTGGCTTGTGCGTTGCCGCTGGCGGTTGCGCGGGAACCCAGAGCTTCGACGACGGCGAAGACGAACTCGGCAAGACCAACTCGACCGGCGATACGCCTTCCCCCTCCCTGCCGGCGGTGGATGCGGCGACGACCGCCACGGGCCCCGAGGCGGACTCGACCGCACCGTCGCAGCCCGACGAACCAACCCCACCCCCACTGCCGCCGATTGCCGAACTGTGCGACGGCAGCGACGACATCCGGCTGACCTACGCCGTCGGCGTCGGGTTTGCCAGCGCGGGTGCACAATCGAACCCCACCGGGTCTCACTTTCTCGTCATCGACGGCCAGTGCAACTTCTGGCTCAGCGACACCCCCCTCGACGGAGTTCACGTCGGAAGCATGGAACCCGAGGCCGCTCGGGAGTTGGCCGAAGAGATCCAGTTCGGGCGCTATGCCGCGTTGGTCCCTACAGGTGAACCGGGCGGGTGCGTCGACGGCGGGCTCGAGGTCCTCGTCGACCCGACCGGGCGACTCGAAACCTACTGCTCGGGGGTCGGTGAGACCGAAGAATGGCAGCAGGCCTTCCGCGCGAGCTGGGCGCAGCTCCGCGCCCTCGCCAGCGAGGCACCGCGGCAGTGGGGCCCGACGCGCGTCCTCGTCGTCGCGCTCTCCAGCACCGCAGGCCTACCCGAGCGACTGCCCTGGAACTCGGACTTCGAGCTGGCGGCGGTTGCAGTGGATCCGACCGTATTCCCCGACCCGAGCGATTGGACGCTCATCGACTCACCGACGCAACTCGACGCATTGGCGCAGTTGCGCGAGACTGCCATGACCCAAAATCGGTACGCCGACTCGTTCTTCGTCGATGACGATGAGGGAAACACGTACGAGTTGTACCTCTCCGACGCGCCGCCCGACGCTGTCTACACGGCGATCCAAACGGCGTTGAAGCTCAATCGATGACCGGCTTCCGCCCAACCCCGTGGAACTTCGAGCTTCAGGGGAGCTGGCACAAGTGGCGACGTCACTGGGTGGCTCAGGCGGAGTGGGTTACTCGCCCCCGGTGCCACGCTTGGCTCTTGCGAGGCCGAGCGAATCGGGCCGCTCACCGTCGCGTCGAAACGCCTTTCGGCGTCGCCGCGGGCAGCCTCGGAAGCTCAAGGCAAGCAGTAGGCACCGACCGTCGTGTCGGTGTCATCCACGAGCCGCACGTAGTTACCGGGGCACAACTCTGCACAGGAGCGAGTCGCGGTATCCTCGAAAGGGTCGCAGTAAGGCGCGCAAGCGCTGAGCCGATTCGGGCAGCCGAGCCCAGGCAAGCAATCGGTGTTGTATTCGCACGCCTCGCCTTCGCCGAGTGTCCCCGGGACCGAACACTGCCGCGCCATGCTGCCGTAGCAGGCCAGGCCTTCGTCGCAGTTCTGCTCGGTCACGCTACAGAGCTCAGGCTCCGGGGGCTCGGGGATCGGATCAGCTGGTGTTCGGCGCCGCCCGAGCCGCGTATCCAGCGTGGCGCGTCCACCGGTGCGAGTTTCGAACGACTGGAAGATCGTGTCGGACTCGACGTAGTTACCGAACACTTCTTGCCACTCGGAAACTTTGGCGAGCATGTCGTCGGGCACCGGCTCAGCCGAAACGACGACGAAGGCGGCTTTGAAGTGTCGGTCGCTCTCGGGCTCGAGCGGAACCTCACCGTGCAGGCCCAAGATGTCGGACATTTCGATCGTGCTGGTCCCGTCGGCCTCGATGCTCACCGTGTTGCCGTCGACCGTCGCGTCCGCGAAGCTTGCGCCCTCGAGACGAACGAAGCTCTCGGGGACTTCCGCTGGAGGGATCAAACCCATCAGGTACAGCTCCAAGGGCGCATAGTCGACGAACCGGTTCACGTAGGGTGTGAAACTGCTGAAGGTGTACACGAATCGGCCGTTGGCTTCGGGTTCACAGTCGGGGGGCACCGCCCCCGCAGGCGTCGCGCACGCCATGCTCGCGGCATCGAACCCCCCGAGTTGTCCGTAGACGCTCGTGACCCCCCAGTGGCTGCCGTAGTCCGTCTGTGAATCCGTGCCGAATCCGAGACTCGGATCGAGGTGGGCCGCCCAGTAGTGAACGAATTCGTGCTCCAGCGGCGGCGCCCCAGACGTCGCGATACCACCGATGACCCCGCGGAGGCGCTCACTGCCGTGACTGAGCCTCCAATCGACGGGTCGCACGTCGCCGGTTGCGGCCCGCGCTGGTCGGTATACGGCGTCGAAGGCGGCCACGGCCACGGCGTTCTCCACGTCGTGATCGGTGAGCACGATCAAGAAGTCGTACTCGTCGAGGTAGTACTCGTAAAACATGCGGGACGCCGTCGGCAGGCCTTCCACGACTTGGTCCGAGCGCAACAAGGCCTCGATTTCAGGAACGGCGTCCGCGTTGACAAGATTGACGATGTGCTCAAACTCCCGGCTGCCTTCGGGCAGCGGTATCGAGTCGCCTCCCGAGTCAGGCGCGCCCCCCTTGCCGGCGCCGCCAGAGCCCGACGCCGTCCCTCCTGCCCCGGAGGTGGTCCCTCCTGCAGCGAGGCTACCTCCGGCGCCATCGTTCATGCCGCCCGCACCAGCTGGTACGCCTCCTCCCGCACCAGGTACGACCGCGGGGGATGGCCCGTCCGTCGTGTCCGTCCGCAAGGTGGGCTCACTCTGCGTCCCCCCCGCGCCTCGATCGTCGCTGGGCGTCGTGGTGGGCTCACTCGACGTCATCGGCTCACCAGCGTCCGGCGTTTCGTTCGTGGGTGACGCCGCCACAGCCACGTCACCGCGCGAAACATCATCACCGCACCCCGTCACCACGGCACTCACCAACAGCGCGGCGATGGCCCACGACCACGAGCTCCGTCGTTTCAACTTCATTGACACTTGAGTAGCACGGCGCGCCGGGTCGCGCCTGAGCAGGCACGCCCTGCTCCCTCGGTGCAACACCGCGCGGGTGTGAGCGTGTCGAGTTGGATCGCAGCGTCGAAGCGGCGACTGGCCACGACCGGGAGGCTACATCTCGCACCTCGGCCGTTCACACATCGTAGCCAGCCGTCGCATTCCCACCAGCAGCAGCGCTACCCTTCGTGCGCCAGCACGACGAAGCCATTGGCCGGGATGACGACCGACGCACTGGAAGGCAACTGATGTTGCGGTCCGCCATCGGCAACGACGCTCCCGCCGTTGCCCGCCGTCATGGGGTTCACCCAATTGTCGTAGACGTCGCTGTTGAACACCTCCCGCCAACGGCCAGCGCGGGGCATTCCAATGCGGTAGTCGTAGTGGGTCGCGTCCCGAAGGGACGCGACGATGACGAGGTCGCGGCCGTACCCTTCGAGCCAGCGGTGGTAGGCGATCACTCGGTTGTCGTTGTGCACGTGAAAGACGTTGAGTTCACCATTCTGAAGGGCAGGTTGCGAGTTACGCAGCGCCAACAGCTCGCTCGTGAAGCGATGGTGGTTGACCATGGCAGCGTCCGCACCGTGAACCCCGTCCCACCAGATCAAGAAGCGATCCCAGTTGTGCACGTCATCGCTCCACGGCTTGTCCTCGAGAAACTCCTGACCCATGAACATGAACGGAACGCCGGTGCCCGTGGCGACGAAGCCCATTGCAACACGAGCGCGGCTGCGAGCGTACCAGGAGCGACTGTCACTCGGATCCGCAAGGCTCACGATCCGCGGTTCGCGCGGACGATTCGCCCCGAAGTCCCAAAGCACGCGGTCGTGATCCTCGACACTCTGCACCGAACCCCACCCGGCAAACCCGTACCGCGGATGGAGCGCTCCGGCTATCGCGTCCATGTTCACAGCCGCAGACGAGCCGGAGGACGCACTCGCAACCGCGCTACGGACTGCGAGCCGTAGTCGATCATCCGAGCCCGAGTCGAAACCCAGCCCTGAAGGCGGTCGTTCGATGGCGAAGTGTCGGTCGCCATCCCAATACTCTGCCACCTGCAACAGCGCCGGATTCTCGAAGCGCAACGTGCCGGTCAGATCGCGACAGAACTGATCCCCTCCGTGGTGGTGAATGACCGTCACTTCGTCGTAGCGAATGCCGTCGATGCGATAGTGCTCGAGGAAGAAACTCGCGTTGTCGATCAGGAACTGACGTACGGGCGCCTGCCAATACGCGAACACCTTCCCACCCGCGTGCCCCTGGTCGGTGAAGTATTGGCTCCGATTGTCGTCCCCGCGTGGCTGGCGGTCGAAGTAGTACAAGCTCCGATCGTCGAGCCCACCGCCTGCGTGGTTGTAGACGAGATCGAAAACCACCGACAGGCCATGCAGGTGACACAGATCGACCAGTGCCTTGAGCTGATTCGGCCCGGGTCGAAGCTCCTCGAGTGTCAACGGCGCGCGTTCGAAGCCTTGCAACATGCCATTGACCAGCTCCAGGTAGCGCCCGAGTTCGGCGTCGTCCTCGATCTGATAAGCCATTTCCGGCGAGAAGTAGTCGAGACCGGCGTAACCCAACCCGATGGCGGTATCGAACTCTTGAACGGGAAGAAACTGCACCGCCGTCACCCCCAAGTCACGCAGGTACGGTAGGCGTTCGATAACGTCGAGGAAACGACCATACTGCCGGCGTTGGTCACGACCGGCCTCGTCGACGCGCCAGAATGCGCCGACGTGCAGCTGGTAAACGATCCACTCGTGATACGGACGCGGACGCCAGTCCTCGCAGCGCCAGGGATAGGTCGCATCGCTACGCACGATGCACGGCCCGTTTGGGAAAGCTGGCGACGTGGCGATTTCACGTGCGTAGGGGTCGCGCTTGAATCCCTCGGAGCCGCCTTCGGGGCCGACTACCCAAAACAGGTAACCCGCTCCCTCCCCCAAGCCTTCCAGCGCCCCGGCGAACGTGCCATCTCCGAGAGACGTCAGTTGCCGATCATCCGACGGCGTCCAGGTCTGCCAGTCGTTGGTTTCGTCCGCCTCGGTGACGACGTACACCGAGCGCGCATGGGGCGCCCAGGTCCGGAACGTGACTCCATCTTGCACGAGGGTCGCCCCCATCGGTGTACCGCGGTCGACAGGGATCGTCCGCGCTCGACGCGGCGCGACGTCACTGTGGCGTTGTTCTGATCGCAAATCTGTTGCTTGAGACATCGATACCTCCTCGACCACGTGCGGTCCCATCCCCGGACCGTTCTTCATGGCCTCCGCTTGCGCGGGCGAAACTAACACGGGCCCCATCCGCGCACTACTCACGCCACCATCCCCGCTGGCACACCATTCAGTCCCTTGCAGCCACGCTATCCGCATTGGCTCCCATCACCGACCTGCACGGACCGTGCCCGGACGCCAACCGTTGCTCCGATGTCCAGCGGTATGCTCGACGCTCGACCGAGACTCCCTCGTTCGTCAGGTGTCCCTGAGACGCGTTCGATGCAACCCGACGAACCGCCGCGTCAGATTTTCAACCGGTGCAATGGACCGCCCAACTCGACTTCCCCTTTTGCCCCCACGTGAGGTGCTTCCCCCGGGACCGTTGGAACACCGAAGTCGTCCATCGACAACCCGAAGCCCTGGGCGATCGAGACCAGCAACTTCGAATGGGCCGTTCCAGTGAACTCGTTGTGATAGTTTCTGCCCCAAGGGTTGGGGTTGTTCTGGGCGTACTTGACATAACGCCCCGGAGTCACCATTCCGCCCCCGGAGCCGAAGACCAGAGACGGGTAGTATTCGTGGCCGTGGTTGCCATGGCTCAGTTCACCGAGGTAGACGACAATCGCGTTGTCGAGCAGGTTACCAGTACCATCCGGAGTGGCACGAAAGACATCCAACAGGCGAGCCAGCGATTCCATCTGTAGGACGTTGCGCTGGATCATGAACTCTTCTTTCTCGAAGTACGCTTGATCGGCCGATCCGTCGTAGGCAGGTCGAGGATCGGTCGGGTGCTCGTACTCGTGGTGAATGTCCGTCGACGCGTCCAAGCCGTAGCTCTCCGGATACGGCGTTATCGACCCGAGCGTCGCCACGCGCGACACGCCACAAGAAAGCCCCGCGGCGATCATCTGAGCGAAGGACGTGATGTCGCTGTCGAACCTCTCGACACGGCTCAGACTGCTCGTATCAGGGGGAGCCAACCGGCTGTCGCAAGCAACTCGATTGCCCAACTTGCTCTCGAGCGTGGCGAGCATGTCTCGATGAGCTTCGAGCTTCAGTTGGTCCTCTCGCGGCAACCTGGGCGCCAGCCGCTGAAACTCCGCCATGGCCATCGAAAGCGTCAATCCCGCATTGGCTTCGAGTGGGTCGGCTCGATCGACCGCACCGAAGAAGCGATCGAACGCCGCGCGCGGGTCCGTTTCCGTGGGGAGCCTCGCGGCACCTCCACTGCCGTCGCTGCGGTACAGCCATTCGTGGAACAACTCCGGCGCCATCAACCGGAAGTCCATCGTTTGATGGCCCGGATCCGTCAGACGGATGTGCTCGTGGATCCGCTGGTCGAGGGACGGAGCCGCGCCGCGCGATTTCGGACCATCCTCGGATCCAGAGGGATACGCCGACCACGCATGGATGTGTGCTTGGGCGTGAGCGTCACCGTACTGGTCGAGGGCAGTGGTCAGCATTGCCAGCCCCTCGGTCGCAATCATGATGTCCCGATGCCGATACAACGGACGCAGCAAGCGCGAAAAGTCGTTCTCCGTCAGGCGCGGGTCGGTCAGCTCGAACTCCCACTCGAGGTCGTCGGGTTTTCGGAAGAACTCCGGCGCGTACAACTCGTATTCGCTCCACTGCGCGGGTGCCCACGGCGGACGCATCCGATAGGCCCGATGCGTCCAGCCCGCCTCGGCGTAGATGAAGATCAGCTTGCGGTCGTCGGTCGTGTCTTGCGCTCGCCCCAGCTCGGGAAGAAATAGCGAGCCCAAGCCCAGCCCGCATGCCGCTTGAAATAGTGTTCGTCGAGTGAGTGTCGTCATGGCCTTCATCGAGCAATCCCGAAACTTCAGTGCGTCTGCTCCACGGCCAGCCAGTGCGCGAAGCGTTCGTGCGTCGCGATGCTCATCAGCAGCTCTCGGAGTGAATGACCCTCGGACGAGAAGGCACCTCTCAGGTCGTCGAGGAACGCGGGATCGGCAGCGAGCGGACTCCCCCCCAGCGCATAGCTCGCCCAACGGCGGACGACGCACGCCTGAAACTCTTCACTCGCGGCAAGCTGCTGGCTCAACTCCACGGCATCCTCGAACTGGAATTGTCCCAATGCTCCCGAAGCGTCCACCGGATGACCCGAGTCGGTATCGCGGTATTGGCCGAGCGTATCGTAGTGCTCGAAGGCGAAACCGAGCGCGTTGATGGCGGTGTGGCAAGCATCGCAGCCCGGACCGGCCGTGGCTTCGACGTACGCCTCTCGATTGGTGCGAGGCTGCGCAGCGTCGGAGGGTGATTCAGGTGGCATCACCACGGTACCTGGCGGTGGTGGCGAAGGCGGGGCACACAGAATGCGATCCAGAACGTAGACGCCACGCAATACGGGAGAGCCATATTCCCCATACCCGTGCGCACCGAGAAACGCCGGGTGGGTCAGCAATCCAGAACGTTGCTCGGCATCCGTTTGGATCACACTCCAACTCCCACCGTTCGACGTTTCACCGAACAGGCCGGCGATCGCCGCTGTCGCTGGAAACCGCGTCGACGTCAACAGGTCGACGCTCGTCCCGCCAGGAACGAACACCTCGTCGTAGACGAAACGCTCCACGCTCTGGCGCAGCTCGTCTCGAAACGCCTCGTCCCATCCAGCCTCGTCCAGCTTCAGCTTCGTCGTGACCTTGTCCAGTTTCAACCATTCGCGCAGAAACTGAATCACGCCGCGACGCGCCTTGTCGTCCTGGAGCAGCCGTTCCGCCTGCACCCGCACTGACTCCGCATCTACCAGCTCACCCGCACTCGCGGCGTCGAACAACTCGTCGTCAGGCATGCTCGCCCAGAACAAGTAGCTGAGGCGCGAAGCGGTTTCGTAGGGCGACAGCGGTTTGCCCAGGGGACCAGGATCGGCGGCCACACCGAGTTCGGGCCGGTACAGGAAATGCGGCGACTGCAGCATGGTCATGACGGTGAGCTGCATCCCCAACAGCGGGTCCAGTCCGCCCGGGCCCGACTCGAAGATGTCGAGGTAGCGCGCAATCTCTTCGTCGGTCAGGGGACGTCGAAACGCTTCGGCACCAAACCCGCGTATGAACGTCTCCGAACAACTGCCCCCGCGGACGCAGCCACCCCAGCGCTGAACCACGGACTCGTCCACTTGCCGAGCAACGGCCTGAGCGACACCGAGATACTGCTCCGTCAGCAGATCAGACGGTTGCATGCCATCGTAGTGGTTGGTGAAGCCGTCGATGCGTTCATCCACAGCCAACTCCGGCACGACCACCGTCAGCATCGGAAACAGGTCCGCCAACGTGTTTCGGTATTCGAAGTGACTCAGCCGTCGCAGCGGTTGCGGTGGCGCAGACACCGCGACATCTGCCGTCGGCTCGGCCGAGTTCGACGCGGCGTCGGCAGCCGGCGACGTCGACTCCGTGTCACCAGACATCGAGACGGCGCCGGTTGAACCGGTCCGCGCCCCGGCCGGGCCCGGCGAAACGTCCTTCACCCCACCGCGAGCGTCGCGAGACGACCGGCCGTCGTCGACCCCATCGTCCGTCCTCGGGACGTCCTGGTCGAGAGCGAGCCGGCCGGAACAGGCTGCAATCACCGGCAACGCGGCAACGAGAACCACATCGATACGGACACGCATGGGATCGAGATCGGTTCCGAGGGGACGGCCTCGGGCCCGTAGGATTACGTACTTCGACGGGTGCGCGACGGCTCAACGAAAGCCCTGCCCGGCGCGCGGGTCGTCGCGACCCGACTGCAACTGATGTCGGTGACTGTGCGACACGATGGCTCCGGTTCCAGTTAGCGAAGCGTCACGTCAGCCGTTCTGCGTCGGCAACCGGCGTGGGAGTGACCACAGCTGGCGCGTTTCGATGTGGCCTCCGGCGAGGCGCCGGAGCTCGTGCCAGCTCACCCACGTGTGCCCCGGAATCACCGCGCCTCCGGCCACGACGCGACACGCCCACGGTCACCTTCGAGACGCGACATGGCCGCACGTAGTGGACATCAACGAACCGTGGACGTACGCTCGGGGCGTGGGACCCTCTACCGTTCGACAGCGAACATCAACCCAAGCTGGCCAAGCCGTCTACTCACCACTGGTGTTGCGCATCTACGATCTGTACGTGCTCGGCTTCTCTTGCAGCCTGATCTGGAAATGTCCCGCGGCGCGTTTGCTCCGACTCTATGAAGAACACGTCGGCAGACACCACCTCGATGTCGGCGTCGGCACCGGCTACTATTTGAAGCGCGCGCGTTTTCGTATCGGCGCGCCGGAGATCACCCTCTTCGATCTAAATCCCAACAGTTTAGAGCACGCCGCGCGACGCATCGCTCATTACCAACCGAAGACGGTGGAAGGCGACATCCTCGAACCAAACCATTTGCCGCGTCGCTACTACGATTCCATCAGTCTCAATTTCTTGCTTCACTGTCTGCCTGACGGTGGCGCGGGCAAGTGGCGCCTGTTCGACCATTTGATCCCCACGCTGGCCGAGGACGGGTTGGTGTTCGGTAGCACACTGCTCGGCAGGGATCTGCCGCTGCTCCGGCGCCAACGCCTGTTCATGACCGTCTACAACGGCAAGGGCATCTTCTCCAACCAGCACGACAGCCCGGAACGACTGCAAGCGGAACTCCAACGGCGTTTCCAACGGGTGCACATCGAACAAGTCGGCGCGGGCGCACTGTTCGTCGCCAGCGGGCCGCGCTAGCGTTGTGCCAGGGCTGCCATCGAAGCATCCGTCCAAGTCAATCGACCATCGCTCGCTCGACGTGCCAACGGCCGCCGTTGAAGCCCGAGCGCACCCGGGCAACGGCCTTTTCGCACCTGAGCACCCACCGCCGAGACCCGAACTTCGCGGCGGTCAGGCCGGCGGCACGAAAGTATTCGCAAGCCCGCTCAGACTCCCCGATCGAAGCCGCCAAGCCGCCCAAGGCGTAGCCCATGGGCCCGAAAACCGCGCCGACGGCGCCCGTGGTACCGAGACAACCAGCGGTGCTACCGAGCGCCTCCAGCACTCCCCTGGCGCGCTGCTGATCGGCGTGATGGGCGATCAGTTCACAAATCAGCATGACCAGCGCGAAAGGACGGTTCCCGGTGTCAGCGGATACCCTCGCCATCAGCTGGTCGTAAAGCGCACGTGATTGGTCGTCACGCCACAGCAGCGCCATGCAAAACGCGATGATGCCCAAGCCGATCTCGGTCGACTTGCTCTCCTCGGGGACTTGACCGAGCAGTGAATCGAGGTCGCTGCTGAGCCCAACCTCCAGCGCCAACGTGAATCGGTGGGCCAGATACGCTTCTTTCGCAGACTCGGGAACACTTCGCATGCCAACAGCGAGCGCTTCGTCGATCAGTGCCGGCGCCCGGGGATCGCCCCGGAATACCGCCAACGCAGCATCAGTGCTGTGACCCAGATACGCCCAGGCGCTGACCGGCGCCGAGCGCCGCCACAGCGCGAGCCGGCGCTCGATCCGACGGGCGTGCTGGGCGTCGCCATTGCGAATGGCAAACCCACGAGCCATCGTCAGTGCCTGCGCTTCGTCTTCCCAATTCCGATCCACCGCGAAACGCGCCGCTGCGTCGTCAGCCAGTTTCTGCAATTGGCCGAACAACCGCGTATCGGAGAATCGCCCATAAGCCCGCGCCATCAACAGATGTCCCGACCGTCCGGTGCTGGTATCGAGCGCGCTCAGCAACCGCTCGGCATCGCTCGACGATCGACAAGTCGCATCGCCGCCGCCGCTGCAGTAGGCCATCGCCAGTCGCGCCAACAGTCGAGGGCGAACGGGAACCAAAGGCTCACAACGCTCGACAGCTTCAATCAGCAAGCCTTCGAGGTCGGGGGTACTCCTCGTGGAGTCGTTCCACGTGCCGGCGAGTGCAAGCACCGCTTCGGCGAACAGCTCCCCGTTCGCGTCCGAACGCGCCAACTCCAATGCCACGGTCGCTGCGCTCCTGGCCCCGTGAGGGTCGCCAGCGAGGCGCAGCGCCAGCGAAGCACGCACCTGGAGCCGACAGACGTCGGCAGCGGGCAAGTTCGCAAGGGTGTTGAGCGACAGTGCCTCACCGTATTGCAGCGCCGCTTGAGAAAACGACGACGCTCTCAACCAGGTATCCCCCGCACGCTGGCACCAATCCGTCGCTTCTCTCGCCTCAGTTTCGGTCGTCGCGCCGTGGCTGAGATGGTGCGCGATCCGCGCAACGTTCCTCACTGCTTCGGCGGAGGTCATCAGCAGCGCCTGTGCCACTCGCCAGTGCCAGCGTCGACGTTCCGCGGCAGACACGGCGTCTTGCAAGTAGGACCGAAAGAGATCGTGTTCGAAGCGAAAACGCAGTTGCATCAAGGCGTGAACGACTCCAGCGGCCCTCGCTGGCTCGAGGCCCGTCAGGACGTCAGAGACGCGAGACCCAACCGTGATACTCAAGGTACTGGCATCGAAGTCGTCACCGATGAACGCCGCCGCTGTCAGCAACGATCGAGTGACGGCGGGCAACGCGGCGATCTGCAGGGAAAGCACGTGAGAGAGCCCACGAGCCCGCAACGCGACTTCGATGCCGCGCGCATCGCCGTCGTCGAGCGCGCCCACCACCTGGGCAAGCTTGCACAGGTACAGGGGGTTACCCGCCGCAGCGCGGACGGCGTCTCGCTCGAACTCCGACGAAAGGTCCGGGCATGAACGCCGCAGCAGGGAACGAGCCGCCGAAGCGGACAGCGGCGTCAGGTGCACATCGCGAGCGTGCTTCGCCAACGGAGCCAGCTCCTTTTGCAAAGCGAACGTCGTGCCAGGTCGGAGCAACACGAGGCACATCAGCGGTAACCGGAAGTCGCCGGAAACGACGTGACGCAGCACACCCAAGGCCCCCGGATCCGCCTCGTGCATGTTGTCGAGCACCAACGCGAGCGGGGCGGAACGCGTCGCGTTCCACAGCGCCCGGTGAACGCGCCGAAAGTACCGATAGCGATCAGCAGCCGAGTACTGATGAAGCGGCTTGCTCGGCTCGGTCGCACGATGACGTGTACTGAGCCCCTCGACAATCTCGGGCCACGGCCAAAACGCAGAAGCGGGCTCACCGTCGACGCAACCGGCCCAAACGAAACGTTGACCTTCGCGCTGCAGATGCCGCGCAAACTCGTCAGCCAACGCCGTCTTCCCGAAGCCAGCCGGCGCCTGAATGATCACCACACGCGGCTGTCCCGCCCGTTCCACCGTGCGCCACTGCTCCATCAGTGTGGCGAGCTGATCCTGCCGCTCCAACAGCGCTGTGATCCCATACGTGCCGGAGATCGCCGCAGCTTCGTCCACATCGGGGCGGTGGTTCGCGAGTTCCACTTCCAAGCGATACCCACGGCCTCGATAGGTCAGCAAGCGGCCATTGGGCAGTTCCCCCAGCACCTGCCGCACCTTCGTCATGCAGAAGTTCAGCGCCCCGGCGCTACCACGGTTGTCTGGCCAGAGCACCTGCATCAGGTCGTCGCGCGCGACGACCTGATTCGAACGCGAGAACAAGTATGCGAGCAGCTGGACGACTTGGCGACGTGAGGTGACGACTTTGCCAGCGCGCCGAATCGCCCCTCCGTCGAGGTCGAGCTCGACGTCCCCGAGATGACTGAACTGTTGCAAACGAACATACGTGCCGCCGAACACGGCGACTG
>QJWJ01000449.1 GCA_003235365.1 Deltaproteobacteria bacterium | reverse complement strand
GGTCATCGAATTCGCAGGCCCCGTCGCCATGGCGCCGCAGCGGGAGCCGGCTGCGCCCCCTCGACGAACCCCATGGCTCGAGCGAGTCGTCGAGAGCGCCGCGGCGCAATTCGTGCTCATCCGCTCGGCGTACGCCCACGGCGCGCCATTCAACGGCCGAGGTTTCTACCTCGAGGTCACCGATGACTCCGGGCGGGTTCTCCTCGAGGTGTTCACCGACGCGACGAGCTACGCCGTCAGTCCGATGCAACTCTCAGCGCTCTCGCAGAACGTGCAACCATTGCAGCTCACCGTCACGTGGGGAGATTTCGACCAAGATCTGCTGGGGCCGAGCACGGGGCCATTCCTCGGAGCGACGGTCCTGTTCACGGTGCAGTAGCGCCGGCGGCGCGCTAGCCCATGTAAACCAGCAACACGCTCTCTTCCGCGGGCACGCCCAATCGGAGGGGGAAGCCATAGTGACCCGTGCCGCGATGAACGTACAAGCGATCGGTACCGCGCGCCCACAAGCCGTGGTCGGGGATCTTGGCGACCGCGTTTGCGATGGTGAATGGGAGATTGAAGCTCACCAAACCGAGCTGCCCCCCATGCGTGTGCCCCGAAAGCACGAGATCCGCTTCCCCCGCGGGCAAGTGCTTGAACGCTCCGGGGTCGTGAAGCAACGCAAGCCGTAGCATGCCGGGCACTCGAGGGTGGGCGCTGCAAACCTCGGCCATCCGCGGCGCGCGCTGACGCCAATGGAATTCGAACCCCACGACTTGAACGGCACAGCACTCGGTCTCGACGATTTCCGCTTCGTCCATCAACAGACGCACGCCAGCGTGTTGCAGAGCGTCGCGTACGACGTCCAACGCCTCGTAATCGTGATTTCCGAGACAAGCGAACACTCTACCAGGCAGCTGTCGCAGCGGTTCCAACGCTTCCGCCAGCCAAGCCGAATCCGACTGGGATTCCATCGTGAGGAAGTCACCCGTCAGCACGATCAAGTCCGGTTGCCGGTCGACAGCTCGCTGGCAGATGCTGCGCAGGCGCCTGACGCTCATGAAAGGTCCGAGGTGGGGGTCGGTGATCTGAACTACTCGCAGCGGTCGCGGCGCCCCCGCCGTCGGTTGCTGTGGCGCCTGGCAACGAGCTACCTCCGAACCGAGCGCCGTTCCATCGATGACTACCGGTTTCTCTTCGCTGCGCGTGGTCAGCGATTGCCAGACTCCGAACAGCGACACGATGAACGGTAACCACCAGCCGTGCGGCGTCGCGCCGAACGCTACGGCGATTGCCCATGGAAACGCCAACAACATTCCTGAAGCGAAGAACAACCCCGGAACGCTAATCAACGCGACGAACCACGGTGGACGCAACCGCGGACGCACCAACGCGAGCGACTGCAGGTACACCAGCGCATGTAGGGCGTAGAACACTGGCCACATCGGCCCAGCGCTGGGTTCCAGGGCCACCGCGATGAGCGTGTAGATTGTCAGAAACACGCCCCGCGCCACGGCGTAGGCTTTGGATCGGAACAGCGCCGCACACCCCACGACAACCAGGCCGCCGATCACCGAGCCCCAAACGAAGTCCGTCACGACCACTTGGATAGTGCAACCCGCGAATGGGGCAAGCAGCACCGCGACGCGAACACGCGTTTCGTGCGACAGCGTGCAGCTCGGTCGTTTCCGAACAGAGAAAACCACTACATTTCGAACACTTGGTGAACAGTTCCGGACGCAGAAGCTGTGCAAAGCTCGCACATGGGAGCCTCGGGATCCCGCAACGCGCGGCCGTCGAGACGCGCATCGCGCCTCGACAATTTCCCGCTCACGCTTTGCCCGCGACGCCCACCACCCGCTTGGCTCCCGAGACCTCGCCGACCAGCGACAGTTTCTCGGGATTGCGGACGGCGTAGACCGCTGCCAACAACCCGTCTTTGATGTCGAACGCCACCGTTTGCTCGACGTGATCTGCAACGAACAGAACGAAACCCGGCATGCCGTTGACTGGAACTACGCTAACCCGGAGTCCGCCCGCGCCGTAGAACTTCGACACCAGACCGCCGATGAACTTGACCACGCGATCCTTTCCAATGACGGGACGGGTCGCGGCGCTGACTCGACCACCACCGTCAGAATAGAAGACGACGTCGTGAGCCAAGACCTCGCGAAGCGGCTCTAGATTACCGCTTGCCGCCGTCGCGAACGCCGCCAAGACCCGCTGCGTGTCGCTCTCAGTCGGGTTGTATCGAGGCTGGTCCATCTTGACCGCAGCACGTGCACGCGCGGTGAGCTGACGGCAGGCCGCTTCGCTACGCCCAAGAGTGTTGGCAACTTGCGCGTAGTCGACGTCGAAAACATCATGGAGCAGAAACGCCGCTCGTTCCAGCGGGCTCAGCCTTTCCAACGCCATGAGCAAGGCCACCGTGATGTCCTGGGCAAGCTCGGTCTCGATGTCGGGACGCACGCCCGCAACGTCCAATACGGGCTCAGGCAACCACGGCCCGACGTATGTTTCGCGGCGCACGCGAGCGGACTTGAGCCAATCGATACACAAACGGGTGACCAGCGTCGACAAGTACGCGCGCGTATCTCGCACGTCGAGACCGGGCGTTGCCGCCAACGTCGCGCGCCATTTCAAGTAGGCCTCTTGCAGAATGTCCTCGGCCTCCACCAAAGACCCGGTCATCCGATACGCCAGCGCACGCAGGTGAATGCGGTGCGCCTCGAATGTTTGATCACAATCGACCACGGCCTGTTTCCACGGCAACGAGCTGGTCACCAACTTGAACGCGTGAACACTGGTGCCCAAGGCCCATGAGGTACTTCAATGTGGGGTACGAACGCGAAGCCACGACACCCAGCGCCAAGGATATCACACCAGAGCGACCAAAGCGCTCCTCCACCGGAGCGCGCAGCTCGTCCGCGTCGGGATGCCGTGACAACACGGCATCGACGTAGCGAACGACCAGCGCGACGTCATCGGGCAACGCGTCCCACCTTCCGGCCAGGACCGCCGCCAGAAGCTCCGGGTCAACGCCCTCACGCAACGCCATCGTCGTGACGAGCTGTGTGCAGGGGCCACAATCCTCGCGGGCGCTGGCGAGCAGTCGGGCGGCAAACCACGCTTCGGTGGAAACCCCCTGCCGAATGCTGCCCAACACTTGCAGCGCCTCGAGTGCCCCCTGGGTTTCAGGAATGAGCGTGAGCATTTCGTGGGCGTAGCTTGCATCGTAGTCGAAGTGTCGTTCGAACTCGATCAGTCGCTGTTTGGCTTCAGACGTAGTCATCGACGATCCTTTGCGTCAGTGTGGAAAAGAGACTGCGGCCTCGCGGACGCCGTGGGCATCGCCCATCGGGCCCGGCCACACCCACAAGACGAAACCCGAGCAGCCGTTGTGACGCGGGTCCGTCTTTTTTCCCGTCGTCCAAGGACCGGTTTTCTTGGCCGTGACATTCTGCTATGCAGGCAGAACAATTGGATTTCTTCCCGCCGGTCAAGCCGCCTCGGGAACCCTGAGGAGAGGTTTCACCCCCCGCAACGCACGGGGGTTCGGCATTGCCCGCGATGGCACAACGCCATTTCGAATCGAATCGCGTCGCTTACTTGCAAACGGAGAGCCCATGCTTTTTACGAAATCTCACTGGAACCTTGGTTGTTGGTTGGTACTCGGAGCAGCGTGCGGCGCCGGGTGCACCGTCAGTGTCGGAAACGATCCATTCGACGCGTCGTTCAACTTGGACGACGACGCGCCGGATTCGAGCGCAGATGATACCGACGACACTGATGATACGGACGACACCGACGACGGGCCGACCGTGGATGCGGCGCCGACCACCACGAGCAGTGGCGATGCCAGTCCCCCTGCGTCGACCGATGGGGGAGGTGGTCCTGCACCAGAAGCGGGCCCCGGATGCACCGACGAGTCGATGTGTTGTGACGGGGGGGAGTGCTTGCTCGACGCCGGACCGAACGCAGACGCCGGCGACGCCATGACGACTTGTGATCCATACATGCCGTCTTCCCCAGCGCCCGCCAGCGACGGCGGCACGGCATGCTACCCGTCCTGCGTCACCGACCTGCACGCGCGCTGCATGCCCTCGGGGGAGTGTGGGACCAGCAGTGACTTCCAGACCACGTGCTGGGACAATGGCGTAACGCGCGTCAATGAATTGGACGAGCAAACGTTCGCGCTCACGACGACAGTGTATGCAGAAGACGCCCCCTGTTACGTCGTGCTCGTGTCCTCCGACGCGGCCGGGAACACGGCTTACTCGTGGCAAGACAGTTGCGGCAACGAGATCGCCACCGGTCAAGCCCCCGTCGAAGATCTGACCATGCTCACCGTGACCTGTACCGACACGCAAGAGCAGTCTGTCGTCAACCTGATCGCGGACGAATGTCTGTCCTACGGCGAAGGCGCGCCCGCAGGCCCGAACTGCGGCGAAGATCCAACCTGTAGCGCGCCGTAATCGGCTTGGGCGACTGTGGCGGGGGCACGCACCCCGCCCAGCGTCCTGGAGCAGCAATCAGGTTGACTGCTGCGACAAGATCAAACACCTAGAGCACCGAGCTGCGCGCACAGGGAGCCGCCGACCATGCGGAGCGTCGTTCGGGCGGAGGAGGCACCGCTGACCGTCACGCGTGCGTTCAGCAGCCGATTTCCACGAAGTGGAAGTGCGTGATGTCGAAGCCCTTCATGCAGAAGTGGATCTTCACCTGGTCGTCTTTGCGCAACTTGTGCAAATCCTTCACCTGATCTTCCGAAGCGTAGACGCTCACGGAGAAGTCGCCCGTTGGACCAGGTAGAGCCCGACCGACCGCGTCACAGAAACTGTGATCCGCCGTCGGAGGTCGCACCATGATTTCGAAGAACGTGTTGCTGGGGACGTCTTTCGTTTCGAGTACCCACACAGTTTCGGTGCGCGGCACGAGAGCGACGAAGGTAACGGTACCGTAGAGATTGTATTCGGTCATTGTCGTTCTCCTCAACTGCTCAGAGCGGCGGGTAGTGAATGTTGACGTTCAGCATGAGGCTGGTGCCCGTCCATTTGATGGTCACCGGCGTCCCTTGTCCAAGGCCGCTGACGTCGTTGAACATCGAAGTGGTTGCCTTGATGTCGGACGTGACACTTCCGATCCAACCGCTCGAAGTCGAAACGCTCGTCTTCTTGACGTAGAACGTGACGTACTTGCCGGCGTACCACCCTTGCAAGGTCACCAGTGAATTGGTGGGCGGCTCCGTGATATTTGCCTTTACCTCTCCAACAGCCATTGATTCATCCTTTCTCGATGCCCTTTGGGGCGGGAACGTCGCTCTAGCAGCTTGCTAGGGCACGAACTTCACTCGGTCATCACAACCATCACGACAGGTCACGATCGCGTCACTGACGGCGGTGGCAGCGGCGGGGACACCGCCGGCCATGTCGACCGAATACAGCACGCCATCACGGTGAGGAAAAACCGCTCCCGATCCGTCGCTCGGCAGAGAAACGACACTGGGCAGCCACGGACCACCACACCAAGCGTGGGGGCCATAGATCCTGAAGTCGGCTCCACAGGTATTCGGCTTCTTCAGGTCGTCGCCGAGGATCTCGACGTCTCCGCTTTGCAAGTCGACGAGCCGCAGGAGCTTGCCTGAGTGAACGAGCAGTTGCGAGGACGATGGCAGTGGCGCCAGGTCGACGCCGTCACTGGCGTCGTCCAGGGCAACCGTGCTGACCCAATCATCTCCGCTCAGATCCACGACGCGTACAGTGCCACTCATCGTCGCGTAGACAAACCATGAAGCGCCGGTCGTAAACGCTTTTCGCATCCCGTTCTCTAAGAAGTCCGCGCTGTCTGCAACACTCTGAGTCCGTGAGACAGCTCCCTCGTCGTCGATCAGTGCGATCCGAAGCCCCGCGTCGTCACGGCACCCCAATGCGGCCCCTTTATTCTCCCAAGCATCAACGCGGTGACAGTCCGTCGCGGTGCCGTTTCCCTCGAACACGTCACCGTAGGTCTGCGTTTCGGGAGCGATCTCGAACACACTCACTTCGGGGTGTTCTTGGTCGCGCTGAAGCGCCGTCCCAGGCTGAGCCAGCCAGGTGAACGACGGATCGGGGATTCCATAGTACGCGGGCTGGTTCCAGCTCGTCACCCCGTCGTCGTAGTAGTAGTGCCCGATGAAGGGATCACTGACGCCCGGCATCATGTACAGGAACATCTCGTTCCCGCTGACGACGTAATCGAGCCCACCCGACTCGTTGAAGTCGTCCGCCCACTGGGCGCGGGCCACGTGAGCAGTCCCCAACGAACCGTTCTCGTCGACGTCGTGACAGAAGAGCCCCGCGGCGTTGGGTTCGGTCCCCGCCACCGGGGGCGCGTCGAAGCCCTCCGGATAGCAGAGCCGAGGACCGAGCCACATCAGCTCCTGGACAGCTAGCCCCTGCAACGGGATGTCCGCGTTGTGCAGGGGTTCAGCGCCGGAGAACCCGATGGTCGTGACGAATGCATCGTCAGACTGCGACAGGTACATCACGGCCAATACCGAGGAATCCAACGACCAGGCGAGACGCTGGACCGTCGCCAGATTGGGGATCTCCAGCACGCCTTCCGGCACTTCGATATCCGCGCGAGTCCCAGCCAACAGGAGCTGGTCGGACGCGCTTTGCTCGCGACCGGTCGCCACGAACGCCACCTTGGCGCCATCCGGAGACGGCTCGAACAGCCCGACGTCGAAGCTTTCCGGCAACGCGGCGCTCAAGTCCTTGGGGGGTAGCGGGTCGGGCCAGATCCCTTGACGAAGATCACCGAGAAACAACCGCTCGGCCCCCAGCTGCGCCCCAACGAACAGGAACTTGCACGTTGGTCGGATCCGCAGGCGGTAGTTGTTGAACTGAAGGGGACTGCCATCCGCGATCAAGCCGACTCCCAGAGGGATGTCGAGAGGTTGCGCAGAGGCTGGCGCAACGCCGTGAAGCAATCCGTTGTCATCGAGGGTCAGCCACGACGGCCATTCGTCTGCTTGCTTCGGATACCAGGCGGCCGAAGCGTCACTTGCCAACAATCGATGTTCGTACTTCTGACCTGCGCACGCAGGAGGCAGCGCATCCGGTGGGATCAGTTCGTCGCACGCGTCGTCCTGCTTCGAACGGACGGCAACCGGAAGACTGCTTTCACGTGAGCCCGCGTCGTCCGAAACCAGCACGACCAGCTCGTCATCGCCGGGCTGGGCCGTGCCCGTCACCTGTCCCCGTGGGGCGACGCGCAACCACTTCGGGCCGCGCAACTTCTCCCAGCTCGGCTCGCCGACGTGCGCGTCGGCCTCCAGATCCAGCTGAACGGAATCGCCCTCGCAAGCGACGATCGCTTGGGGACGCATCGTGGGACACGGATGCACGTCGAGGGTGTACGAGTACCGAAACTCCTCGTCGTTGGCGTCGCGAACCCGAACAGCGATTTTTGCGGGTCCCACTCGACTCGTTGAGCCCTCCAGAACTCCGGTCGACTCATCGAAGGAGAAGTCACTGGGCAGATTGTCGACGCGCCACTCGTACGGTGGTTCGCCCCCCTGTGCCTCGAGGGCTTCGACATATGGATCATTGACGCACACGGTTTCTTGCTGCGCCGGCGACACCCTCAAGCAATCCCGCACCTCGAGCGTCAGTTGTTGAGTGTCCTCGTCGCGCGGCTCAGCGTCGGCGCCCGCCGACTCGACGTCTCGCAGCGTGACCACCACCGGATAGCTGCCCGCAGCCGCCTCATCGACCGTTCCGACGAGCGCGTCTCGCTCGAGTTCGAGTCCCGGGGGCAACTCCCCCTCGATAGACCACTGGTAGTTGCCCCATCCGTCTTTCGCCTTCAGCGCGATATTCACGGGAACGCCCTCGCAAAGCGGTTCGGGCGCAGGCGTCACGGCTTTGGCGCAATGCCTGATGTCGACGTCGACGGTTTCGCTCGTGCTGTGTCCGAACCCGTCTCGAACCTCAATCACGATCGACGCGAAGGTGCGGTCAGACAAAGCCTGGCTCGGCGCGCGCAGCGTCGCCTCATCGTCGTCGTGTTCGAGTTGAAAACCATCCGGCAGTTTTCCGACGACCGACCACTGCAGGGCGCCACCACTTCCCCCCTCGGCGCCCATCGGCACGACGAGTTCTTCACAACCGGACTGCTGCACGTCCGAAGGCGCGTGGATCCTCAGTGGCTCGTAGCACGCCCCGGCGTAATCCCTATCGACGCAGAAGCCGTCGCGACAGTCGAACCCGTCGGGACAGGCGTCCTCGCAGCGCACTTCGCAGTTGCCGATCTTGTAGTCGGGATCGAACAGGCAACCACTGAGCGTGCACCCGATGAAAGCAATTGCGAGTCTCAAAACAGCCCCCAACACGACAGCCCATTGGGCTGCAACGACACGGCAAAGCCGACTTGGTCTACGGATTCGGTCCCATCTTCCGCAAATGGCTCGAACCAAAACAGACTCGCACCCGTGCCGACCAGCGCCAAGCCCGCGATCCCGAGACCGACAGTCAACGCGTCGTAGCGCGCCTCCTCTTTCTCCAGTTGGGTCTCCTCGGCCCCCCACGTCTCGTCCGACCCAACCAAGTTGTCAGCCCTTCTCGTGAGCCGTGTGTTGGCATCATCCGCCTTGTAACCGAACCACCCCGCGACTCCGAGTGACACCGCGCCAGACGCGAGCAATGTCAACGCCACCGTATCCTCGCTTCGCCACGGGCGAGCAATCGGTTCTCGTGGCTCCTGACCCCGCGGAGGTTCGTGTGACGGCGTGCTGGCTTCAGCCGGCAGCGACACGTCGATGGCGTCGGCTCCTGCGAGCCCGCCACCTGGACATTCACGCGCGAACGAAGCTTCCCACTGGTGGGCTTCCGGAGGCGGGTTGGGCTCGACCTCGACGTAGCGGCGGTACGCCGAGCGCGCAGCATCGCAGTCCTTCACGGCCCGGAAGCATTGGGCGCTGTTGAACAGCGCAGCGGCTTCGCCGGACAGCTCGTGAACCCGCTCGTAGAGTGTCTGCGCTTCGGCACAACGCCCTGCGAGGTACAGATCGTTGGCGAGCCAAAACAGCTGCGTCGCTTCCGCTGCGGGGTCGGTCACCTCGACCGGAGGCGGAGCCTCCACCCCATCAAACGCATCAGCCACACCCTGCGCACCATCCCCGTCACTCGAAGCGCTCACTGCGCCTGCGCTGGGCGCCCCGTCGACGGCCGAACTCGCTTCGCTGACCGCGCTCACGGCATTCGGGTCCGAAGCCTCCGCAGAGACGCTCGGCGGCGCTGCCCAAACGGGACCGGACCCCAAGATCAAAGCCCCCAAGGCTCGCTGAACTCCGAATGACCTCGACATCGCCCAAGCTCCCGCGGCTCATGTCACGATCAACTCGCTCGTGACCCCCGCAAGTTACTCGATGGTGTACGACGTTTGTAGACAAGTCGCGCGATTTCGCCCGGCTGCGCTGCGACTCTGGGGCTGGCTCCCAAACTGACGAACCATGCGGTCGCTCGCATCGCAGCGCCTCCCAGATCGTTCCACTGCCGCCGCAGTCGTCCGTCTTCGATTGCCGGAAACCCCATCGGAGAACCGTCCACCCCCCCCGCAGCCCCTGGCAGTAGCGCCGCAACGAGCAACGACGCCGCGTGGGAGGTTTTGCGACTTCCCCTTGACAGCGCTCTGGTTGCCAGCCACCAACGCCCCATGCGCGCCAAAGCCAGCGTCGAGAGTCTCAAGCCGTACGTCGCCCCGCTCGAAGGTCGGCGCGGGCACCTGCGTTTGGACTTCAACGAAAACACCCTTGGGCCCAGTCCCCGGGTTGTCGACGCGATCCGAGCTCTGCCGCCTGAGGCATACGCGACGTACCCCGAGTACGACGTGTTGACGGCGCGGTTTGCCGCGCATTTCGGTGTGCGCGCCGACCAGGTCGGTGTCTTCAACGGGGCAGACGCAGCACTGCGCGCCGTGTTCGACGCGTTCGGCGAAGCGGGGACACGCTTCGTGACGACGTCCCCGACCTTCGGCTACTACCGCCCCTGCGCAGAGATCGCGGCAATGTCTGTCGTCGGCGTTCCCTACGAAGCGGACTTCGGGTTTCCGTGGCGAGGCATCGAAGAAGCGCTGAACGCTGGCGCGCAATTGTGCATCCTGTGCAATCCGAACAACCCGACGAGCACGCTCGTACCCAGCGCAGACCTGCTCGCGCTCGCGGATCGTTTCCCCGAGACGTTGTTCGTCATCGACGAAATCTACGAGTCTTACACCGGCGTGAGCGTCCTGCCCCAGGCGGCAGACCGCTCGAACGTCGTGGCACTGCGATCGTTGAGCAAGTCCTGCGGGATTGCCGCGCTGCGCATCGGCTTTGCGTGTGGCTGCGCCGAAGTCGTCGACCGTTTGAACCGCGTCACTGGGCCATACGACGTCAACCAGTTCGCAGTCGTGGCCGCAAATGCAGTTCTGGACGATTGGTCGTACGTCGACGACTACGCCACCCAGGTCGAGCAGGCCAAGCGTTGGACACTCGCGGCCCTCGACGAACTGGGAGTCCGCTACTACTCGGGCGGAGGCAACTACCTCCTGGTATGGCCGGGGCGAGATGTCGCGACAGTCGAGGCCGCGCTGCGGACGATGGGTGTGTTAGTACGAAGCATGCATGGCAAGCCGATGCTCGATGGCACGTTTCGTCTCAGCATTGGCACGTTGCCGCAAATGCAGCGCTTCATCGACTGCTTCGCTCAGGTACTGAAAGACGACGGCTGACTACCGTCGTTGGCAATGATTGGCGCGACGGCTGATGAACGACATTCAGTGCCACAGCTACTTGAAGACGAGTTCGACCTGGGGCGCGGCGCATCCCTTCGTGCCGCCCGAGCAATAGTCGAACATCGCGGACTGAACGACCGCGGCCCCCGCAACCGCGCTGTTTGGCAGAACGCACGACGCGCCTGCCGTGCCACAGTCGCAGGCCGCGCTGCCAAAGCACTGAATGCCGCTGAAACTGGTGATCGACACCTCGTAGCGACCCGCTGGTGCAGCGACGAACTGGCGGCAAGTGTCGACGAAGTCCACCTCGCCCCCACATCGACCCGGAAGAGTCCGCTCCACGCTCATCGAACCGTCCCACACCACGTCGTGCCGCGCGCCCGGGTAGACAACCAATACCGAGGTCTCTTCGCAAAAGTCCGCACAGCCTCCCCTACCGCCGCGCGTCTCACACGTCCCGCACGATCCCGCGGCGAGGTCGAGGCGTTCTCCATCGAGCGCTAGCGAAAACGCCGGTTGGGGGCGACAAGTCGCGGCATTGCCGATGTTCAGCGGAGCGCTTCCATCGTTTACGATGGTGATCGTCGCGCCGACTGACGTCTGGTTCTCGAAACCGTTGCAGTCACCCTCGGTCAGAGCGTCGCACCCCAGTGCGACGAAACCCAGTGCGACGAAACCCAGTGCGACGAAACCCGGTGCGACGAAACCCAGTGCGACGACTCTGACGACCAGCATCGAGACACCCTGCAAGCGGTGCCAACGCAACGGCGGGTGGTTGACGATCTCACGCCCCGGCGCAGCACCTCGCGTCATGCCTTGCCCCTACCCTCCCAGGCCGAACTGAGCAAGCGATAGCGCACGTTCTCGAAGCGTTTCACCGCACCGCACACGTGACGCCGGTCGAACTCCTCGAAGCCGAGCCGATGAACCAACCGCCGACTCGGTTCGTTGTCGACGCCGATGGCCGCCACGAGCGCATGCACCCGGAGCACTTCGAAAGCCCAGCGCACGACGGCGGGGACGAACTCGCTAGCGTAGCCGAGCCCCTGCCGAGCGGGATGGGTCCAGTAGCCGAGCTCCCGCACCGTCACGGGCGCGGTGTCGCTGGACCCGCCTGCAGACAGCTGGGGAAGGACACATCGAGCGTCGGCGTCATCCATTCTCTTCAAGTCGACGCCCCCGACCACGACGTTGGCGGCCCGCTCGACGACGAACAGCGAGTACACACTACCAGCATTCCAGCTCTCGATTTGTCGAGCGACCATCCCGGCTACCGCTGCTTCGTCGTCGGGCTGCGCCCAGCTGAGCCAGCGCGTGAACCCCTCGTAGCGAGTCGCATCGTACAACGCCCGATGGTCCTCGGATTGCACGGGACGGATCCAGCAGCGTTGGGTCAGCAGCGAAACAGACGTCATCGGGACGAGTGGAGTCACGCTTTCATCCCCCCCGCTTTGGATCGGGAACCTTGAGTCGATCGGACTCGTCGACGCCGCTGACAATCTCGACGTAGATGCCATCACTCAGCCCCAGCTCGAGCTCGCGCCGTTCGAATATTTGCGGAGCGGTTTCGACTTCTACGAAGCGACGTTCACCTTCAAACGCGACTAGCTTTTCCCCAATCGCCAAAACACCATCCCGGCGCTCCAGAACGATCTCCGCGGTCGCGCTGTAGTTGGCACGCACGAAAGCCTTGTCGTCGAGCGTCACGCCCGCGCGGATCTCGAATTCGATCGTCCCTTCCTTGTCGATCCCCTTGGGCGCGATGTACTCGAGCTTGCCCTCGAAGCGCTGAGACTCGATTGCGCCGACCTTCAGACTGACCGGCATGCCTACCGCGAGTTTGCCTACCTCGCTCTCGTCCACGTGCCCTTGGAAAATCAAGTCACTCATGTCAGCGACCCACGCAATGTTGGTTCCTTCGTTGAAGGTGTTCGATTCTATCACCGTCGAGCCCAGCTTGACCGGTAACTCCAACACCATACCTGCCACGGTGGAGCGAACCTGGTTGGAGACCTTACCCGAACCGCGGATGGCTCCCGACTTGACCAACTGCAGGTTGTCTTTGGCGGCGCGAACCTCTTGGCGAGCGAGATCCAGATCCAGTTGCGCCTTGTTGAGCTCCCCTGTCGATATCAGCTGCTCCTTGTACAGCGCCTGCATGCGCTCGTACTCTTTCTGGGCAGATTCGAAGCTGATCTGCGCCGACGCCTGCCGGGATTCGGCCGCGTTGACACTCACGACGTTCGGAATGATTCGGATCTCGCCTATCAGGTCGCCTTCCTTGATGACCTGACCGGCTTCGACCACCAAGCGTTGCAGCACCCCAGACACCTGGGGTTTGATGGCAACCTCTCGGCGCGGAACGATCGCCCCGGTGGCCACCGTTTTCTGAATGATGTCGCGCTTTTCTGCGCTGACCGTCTGATACGTGACGGGCGGGACGCGCGATTTTTCGTAGAGGAAGCGCAAGGTCCAGGCAAACGCCGCAAAAACCCCGAGAACGAACAAGGCGGGGGCAAGTCGCGCCAAGAACCTCATAGCTACTCATACCTCAATGCGACCACCGGATGGATCTTTGCGGCGTGCCGCGCTGGCACGATGCCAGCAGCAAGCCCCACGAGGGCCAGAACGCCCACCGTCAACAAACCAACTCCCAAATCGATTCCCGGTGCAGCCAACGGCCCGTCGCTGCCTTCGGCCAAGATCCGCGCAGCTTCCAGCAACAGCACGCCTGCAACCAAACCGACATATCCAGCGATGGCCGTCAGCAGCATCGCTTCGCGCATGATCATCGAAACGATCGACCAAGGTGTAGCGCCGAGCGCCTTGCGCACCCCGATCTCGCGGGTTCGCTCCTTGACGGAGACGAGCATGATGTTGCTCACACCAAGTGCCCCGGCGCACAATGTCGCGACACTGACAATCCAGATGAAGATGCGGATACCGGAGAACAGACGTCGAACCCGCCCCACATCCTCACCGGCGTTGTAGGAACCCACCGCGCGCCCGTCTTCGGGGTGTACCGAGTGGCGCGCACCGAGGATACGCTTGGCCTGCTCCTCCACCAGCTTCGCATCGGCATCCGGTTGGGCCAGAATCGAAAACCACCCAACCGCGTTGGGAGCGTTGAAAGCGCCTTGCAGAGTCGACAGCGGTATGTGCAACGTCGTGTTGGCTCGTTCGCCGCGCTCTCCAGGGAGATCGGACGACACCACGCCGATGACCACGAAGTGCACTCCTTGGATCTTGATGTATTCACCGACGGCCCGCTCGTTGTCGTCGAAGAGGATCGCGCGGGCGTTCGAGCCAATCACGACGACCTTGCGTCGCTCTGCGACGTCCGCCGGGTTGAGGAATCGCCCCGAAACGATGCTCAGACCCTCGATATCCGCCACGATCGGGTGTTCACCCATTACACCAAACGCACCCGTCCTCGCACCGCGCGTCGTCACCACACCGTTTTGCCATCCCCCCAATTGACGAACCGGCGACAGCCCGACGATCCCCGAAAGCCCTTGTTGCAACGTCGCCGTATCCGAGTTGTCGAAGCGCAACCAGCGACCAGGCGGCAACCCCTTGTAAGGTAGCTCCGTGCGATATGGCCAAACGGCCACGGCATTGCTGGTGAAGCCTAGCATCGTTCGATTGACTCCCGCTTCGAGGCCTCGACCGAAACCCAGCAGGATGACGAGCATGAAGACGCCCCAGAAGATGCCACACGCCGTCAATAGCGCCCGCAGCTTGTTGCGCCTCAACGACGAAAGCAGTTCCAGCCAGGGATCGACGTCGAAAGCGCCCACCTAGTCCTCCCTCATGGCGACGACCGGGCTGACCCGCGCTGCGCGAAGCGCGGGAACCAATCCGGCAATGGCGCCGGCGATGATCAGCACCAGCACGGCAATCACCGCGGCACGGAAGTCGACGCGAGGGTCTCGGAAGAAATCCCCAGGCGGTACGTTCGCATTCACCCACTCCACAACGAGGGTCGCAACGACCAAACCCGAGTAACCGGCGACCGAGGTCACGAGCAACGCCTCCATCAGCACCATCCGCACGATTTGCCCCGGCGTCGCACCGAGAGCCTTGCGAATGCCGATTTCACGCGTTCGCTCCTTGACGGAAATGAGCATGATGTTGCCCACGCCAATCACACCCGACAAGACCGTCCCAATCCCGACAATCCACACGAACAGATCGAGCCAGCGCAGCACGTTGTTGACTCGCTCGAACCGTGCGAGATTGTTCGACACGCTCAGTGCGTTGCGGTCGTCCACCGAAAAGCCGTGGCGACGAGCCAGCAACTCACGTGTCTGGGCTTCCATTGCTTGGCTTTGCGCCAGGGTTGCGTCCCCGATCGTGTACATGATGTGGTGAATCGATTCACCACCACGATAAACGAGCTGAGCGGTGCTGATGGGTATGTAGATCTTCCGCAGCTCGTTGGGCGACCCCTCGTCCTCGTACAAACCAACGACTTGGTACGACGCTCCGCCGATGTCGATGTATTCGCTCAAGAAGGGATCGTCCCCAAACAGCGCATCCCGCACCGCGGGACCTATCACGGCAACCTTCCTGCGCTGCTTGATGTCGGCAGCGTTGATGAACCGACCCGAGAGCATCTGGGTGCGCTCCAGATACAAGTGGTCGGGATGACAGCCTCGAACGTCGAACTGCCCCGAGCGCGTTCCACGACTGACGGAGTTTCTGTTCCAAAGGTAGAAACGTGCGGTGATGTGTTCGACCCCAGGGACTTCCCGCGCGACCGCCTCGAGATCGGCGTTTTCGAAGGATACCCGGCGACCCGGTGGGTTTCCTTGATGAGCAATCGACGTTTGCCTGCCGCGGATCCAGATCGAGTTCGTGGCGTCGTCGCGGAAGTCGTACCTCACGCCCTGGGCCAACCCATGCCCCGACGCCAGCAGGATGACGAGCATGAAGATGCCCCATGCCACGCTCATGCCGGTAAGTGCCGTACGCAGCTTGTTCCTACGCAGGAGGCTCCAAACCTCTTGCCACGAGTCGAGGATCATCACTGAGCCACCACCTGCCCGTCTCGCAATTCGATCTTGCGTCGAGTTCGCGCCGCGATGTCTGCCTCGTGGGTCACGATCACGATCGTGATACCCTCAGCGTTGATCTGCTCCAGCAGATCCATCAACTGATACGACGTCTGGCTATCGAGAGCGCCGGTCGGTTCATCAGCGAGGACCAGACGCGGTTTGGTGATTAGAGCCCGCGCCACCGCGACGCGTTGTTTCTGGCCGCCAGACAACTCGCCGGGCAAGTGCTCTGCACGGTCCGCCAAGCCGACGCGTTCGAGGTACTCCGCCGCTAGGCGTTGCCGCTGTCGCCGAGCGACCCCTTGGTAGTACAGGGGCAACGCGACGTTCTCGAGCGCCGTCTTGAAGGGCAGCAGATTGAAGGACTGAAACACGAAGCCGATGAATCGATTGCGGAACAGCGCCGCCCGGCGCTCGCTCAGATCCTGGATCAACGTGCCGTCCAGAGTGTAGCGCCCCGAATCGTAACCATCGAGAATCCCTAAAATATTCAGCAGTGTAGACTTGCCCGACCCCGACGACCCCATGATCGAGACCAGCTCCCCCTCGTCGATGCGCAGATTGACGTCGTGCAGGACGTGCAGCGAGCCGCCTCCGCCGGAGTAGGACTTGTTCAGGTTCTCGAGCTCGATGAGGGACTTGGCCACGCGCTCGAAGGTTCTAGCCCGCATTTGCCGTCGCGGCAGCGGCAATGCAGCAAAACGCGAGCAATCGCCACGCGAAATCCCACTTGGTGGATGTTCGCGCGCGGTGACCGCAACCTACGTCGTTCGAGCTCACACCCTCGACGGCGTGAGCGGGGCGCTGCCGCGACGTCCACGGCCGGCATCGCCAGTTGGAAGCGTTGGCTAATGCTAGTCTTGCTTCACTGACACCGGCTGAAGCCAGGCAGGCTCCGGGGGCGCCTGCTCAGTCCGCAGCAGCTCCGCCCAATCCTCGTCGTTGAGCCGCACGACACCCGGCGCCAAGTACTCTTTGTACGCGTAGACCGGGCCCGCATACACCCGCGGGCCGTCACAAGTGTCGATCGCCGTCACCATCAGACGCGGGTAGCCCGTCCCGACGTGCAAGACGCTGGGGCCGCGCGGCGGTACGTCTCCCCCAGGATCCGTGTGAACGTCCGCGACGATCAGATCTGCGACGGAGAACGCCTCGGGGTGGAACAACAGTTGGTGGTACCAACCTTCGATGGTTGGAGGACCGCTGCCGCCGCCGGAGATGCGCACCGCATCGTTGATGAACATCACGTCCTCGTCGCTGTGCGGGTTTCCGGTCAACTGAGCCTCCGACATGCGGTGCAGAACGCCGACGATACTGGAGAAGCGTTGAAAGTACTCCTGGGCACGCTGAATGACGGTGGACTCGGGCAGATCGAGGTCCGTCACGAGTTCGGCTCCGCGCTCTGCGAATGAAAGCAGCTTCGCCCAAAATGCCGGATAAGGTTCGACGTAGGCGTCCGGAAAGCGACACTCCGAAGACGTCGTGTACGACTGCTTCGCATACAGCAGCGTGTCGTGACGCAACTGGGACCACGACCCGAGCTGAGTGTTCAGCAGACGCCGACCCCAAGCCTCGGTTTTCGCGACCTGTGGCAGACCGCTCCCAGTCTCGGAAACCACGTCGGCCTCGGCCGCTGCCGAACTCCCCGCCGGCATGTCTTTCGCAGACAGCTCGCGGAGCGCACCGAGCCATAGCGTGTACAAAGAGCTCTCCCAACTGCTCTGTGGATGAGCATCGGCAACGATGCGCATGGCGCCAAGATTCGCGGCGAAAGTGTACGTCTGGAGTTCCTCGCTGAGCAGGTGGGCGGCCTGGTTGTTGCCAAGGGCGGCAAAGGCTGCATCGAGTGGGTTCGGGACCGCGCGGTCGGGAACTCGATCGAACACCACTTGGGAGAAGACATGACTATCGAGCACGTAGCGTTGCCCGAACAGTGCGAAACTCACGTTGAGCGGCAACGTGGGCGCAAAAGGATCGGACTTGCGCATCACGTGGCTCGCGATGCGTTGTTCGCCATAGGCGCAGTCCAGAATGACCTGAGCGAATTGCTCGTCGGAGACTTCCGCGAGACCGGCAACGTCCGTAACCCCGAGCGCGTCCTTCAACGAGTCGATCTCGGCGATGTTCATGTAGTCGTGTTCCCCGACGAACGCCGTCACGGTCTTGTCGACCTTGTCCCACTCGGCGCGAAGCTCGGGTGCCATCAACTCTTCGAGCGCGAACATCGCCTCGGCCTGCCGGCGATGAAACACTCGAGCGCCGTCACCCAACGTCTCGATGAGTCGCAGGTCGATCCGTCCCATCCACATCATCGCGCGGAAGTAGCGGGAGAGCACCTCGTCGTCCGTGTAGTGACCCCGAGGCTTGAATTGGCTGAAGTCGATCTCTCGCACGACGCCGAACAGCTCACGCGACTCTATCCCCTGCGCTTGTGTTGCATCGCTGACGAACTGACCCAGTTCCTCAGGATCGAACGCGCCTTCAAAGGACGGCGGCATGGGCTGCCCCTGCAGCAAGCTCTGCGAGACAGCCAAGAAGAAGTCGACATCGCCTCGCATCGCATCCGGTAGACTCGAGGCAGCACTCTGCTCGCGCATGCCTTGAAGGAAGTTTGCAAAGGTCGGAACCAGCACTTCGAGCTCGAGCTCTTTGAGGATGTCGTCATAGGACCGATGCAGCGCATCGAGCACCGAGTCGGCGGTAACGAACACCGGCAGATCTTGAGCGTACACGTTGAAGTAGCCGTAGGAAAACGTCGGGAAACGCATCGCATCCTTCAATACGATTCCGTTGCTCTGATAAGCGTCGAGTTCTGAAGGTGTGAGCGCAAAGGCCGAGCCCTGAAGCAAGTCGAAGTTCAACGCCGTGGTCGGGTCGAACCCCAGATCGTCTTCAAATGCGACAGGATACGCATCCAACAACTCACTCGCGCCCCAGCCTTCAGCGGTACTGAGGCTCTGGTTCACGGTGTCCAGGGCGCCGGTCGACACGTCGACGTCGACAATCGTACCCGGCTCGACGGGTTGGTCGGGAGTGGACACATTCGGCTTTCCGTCGAGCAGCGATGGATCCGAAACACTGCACACCGCGCTGACGTCCGAAGTGCAGCCCAGCAGCGGCGGCTCGTCCCAGTCGCGGGTGCAAACGTCCAACGGCTCCGGACAGTCGAGCACCGTCGTGCAGGCGACGGTACAAGTGCCGCAGAGGCAACTGCCCTCCTCGCACTGTGCATCGGTGTCGCAAGCCGTCAGCCAGTGGCTCTCGCTACCTTCATCGCCCGGGTTGCTCTCCGCACCGCACGCCACGACGCCCCACGCCAGTGCGACTGCGACGGCAACGCGAAATGCGTTCGACGCAAACAAGGA
>QJWJ01000425.1 GCA_003235365.1 Deltaproteobacteria bacterium | reverse complement strand
CACAGCGATCAAACTGTACAACCGCGCCGCGCGAGCAAACGAGCCGCAGGCGCCCGATTCGAAGAAAAACCGGAAAGTCGAAAGGGAGGAACCATGAAAACCCCAGTCCAAAAACTCGCCGCCGACCTCACCAATTCGGCACGCGTCCTGCTCCGCAACGGCACTGTCGCGAACCTCGCGGCTGGCGTGCTCGAGGTCTCCGAGTCTGACCAGTACCGCTGGCGCAAAGGCGTGCAGTCTGCCGTGTGGGCCGCGCTGAGTCAGATGTCACTGCCGCGGGTTACGCGCTACGATGTGCGCCGGATGCGCATGGTTTTGCGAGGTGCAAGGTGACGTTCACAAGGCTACCAAACAAGCTCTCTTCGCTATTGCGTGTCGCAATTGAAGACAGCAAGGCAGTGCAGCGTCGCAAAAACGTGTCTCTGAACATGACCCTCTGGGTCGAATCCGATAACGATGGGTGGCAGGTATGCATGGCTGGAGCTGTGATGCTGCGCAGAATTCCGCGTGTTGAACAGATGCTAAAGACCTACGACTGCGTGTATCCGGAAGAGCTCAGCGATTCATTGTGCAAAAAGCTACTTGCAATCAACGAAATGCGCGAAGGAAGATTCGACTACGCTTTACGTTTGCATGGGTTTCGTCCTGACGAAAAGCAGTCCAACGCGCTGAACCAAGCTTCGCATATCGTGCGGAGCGATTACGTTGGATCCGTCGGAAGAGCACCATGGAAGACCTACACCAGAGCTATCTCAATCCTAAAGAAGGCTGGACTATGATCTGCTCCGTCACCAAGTGCCTGCACCCGTCCTGCGACGAAACCGCCGGCTGGAAGCGCATCCGCCTGTGCCGCCGCTGCTACGAGCTCGCCGGTGAGCCTGGGCAGGAGCCTGAGCACTACGCAGGGCAGTTTTTGCTGGTCGGGCTAGCGCGGGCTGTCGCGAACGAGAACACCGTCAGGGATGCAATGGAGGCGCACGCGTGAACGATTGGAAAACGAGAGCCACGCCAATCCACGCGCTGCCAAACTGGGGGAACAACGTCCCGTTTTGCACACACGAATGCCCCGAGTACGACGGCAAGCGATGCAAGCTGATGGGTTTCAGGCCTGATGGCATCTGCGAGCCGACAGTTGAGGCGATGGGCAAGCTACTGGATGAGTCATGAAATGAGCCACAGTGTTGATGAACAATATGATGTCTACAAGGAGAGTAGACGCAAAGCGCGCAAGCCTCATGGTTGCCACGCATGCAAAGAGACAATCCGCAAGGGTGACGCGTACACAGTGGTAAACATCGTGTTTGACGGATCAGCACGTTCTGTCAAGCGATGTGCTCGCTGCCAGGCTCTACATGAGCACTTGCGCGAACTAGGCTACAGGCACGACATGTGGCCAAACGAACGACTTGCCTGCGGCATACGTTATGAGGACGAGTGGGGACCAGTTCCTGATGACGTTGCAAAGTTAGCATTCGCACTTCCTGGAGAGACACCATGACACCCATCGCGAAAGACACGCCGGTCGGGACGCGGGTGCTTGTTGTGCGCGACGACCGTTCTCTGTTGCGCACAGTGACGCGTTCTCAGCCATGGGAAATGTGTGGGCAGTGGGTTATCTCGGTCAACAGCATATCGGGCGGATACGCGATGTCGCGCGTCTACCTGGACGAGCCCGAACCCGGCACTTGGGACTGGGCCTGCCGCGCCGCACTCGCCGGCAACACCGTGCGGTCCAAGTCGGCCGAAGCGGAGTTCTGGTACGATTCAGAAGTCGACGCGTTCGTGAAGCGCGGGCCTGGCACCAAGCTGGAGATCGCGAACCCGAGCAAAGCGCACGTGCTCGCGACGGATTGGGAGGTCGTCGAATGACCTGCTGCCTCTGCTCACGCCCCGCCAACGCGCGCACGTCCGGCAAGGTGTCGGAGCTCTGCCAACGCTGCGACGCGCTGCTGCGACGCCCACGCCTGCGCACCGAGCCTCCGCCGCCAGAGCGCGTGCGGGTCGTTCACCTCGAGCCGGTGACGGTTGTGCCGCCGGCGTTTCGACAACTCAAACACGCGTGAGGAAAGCCCAGATGCAACTGCTGAAACTCAGATGCTCGGCGCTGCCGAGAGTGCTCAAGTGTCCCGGCTCAGCTCGGGCTCCGGAGCTCGCCATTGACCGCGAGAATGATGCTGCCGTGCTCGGCACCGAGGCCCACAAGTGGGTCGCGCAGTACGTGTCAGGCGACGACATCGAGCTGAGCGAGATCGAAAGCAAGGACCTGCGCATACTCGTCGCTCTCGCGATCCGGATGTGGAACCAACTGCGCGAGTACTTCCCCGGCGCCGTCGCTGAACGGACAGCAGTGACTCGGCAATTCGTTGACCACGGGTTCTCGCTGAGCGGAACTGTCGATATCGTCGCCCGCGGCGCCGGCTACACGAGTGTCGCGGACTGGAAGACGGGGCGGGTCGACAACGACTACTGGGCGCAGCTGATGGGTTACTGCGTGCTGTTTGCCGAGCCAGGAGACCGAGCGACTGGCGCGATCCTGTGGGTCCGGGACGAAGAGGTCGAGAACTACACGAGCGACCAAGACGAGCGCGACGCGTTTCTGCAGCGCATCACCGACGAGGTCGTCGACTGGGATGGCGTGTATCACCCGGGCTCGCACTGTGGGTTCTGTCCGAGGTATCACGAGTGCGATGCGCGTACCGCGCACGACCGGGCGTCGCTCCGGGCTTTCCTGCGCGAGGAATCGACGACCGACATCTTGGCGGATCTGCCACCCGAGACGCAGCTCGACCTGTATGAGCAGGCGGCAACGGTTGAACGGCTTGCGGCTGCCGTGCGCAAGGGCCTGCGCGAGATTGTCGCAGCGAACGGTCCCATCAAGACGAAGTCTCGGATGCTGCAGCTCGTCCCGAACAACCGCACCACGATCGAGCCGCTTCAGGCTTGGCCGGTGCTCGACCAATTCGGTCTCGACGACGAGGCCAAGGCCTCGGTCATCAGGATCGCAAAGGGCGAACTCGAAGACGTCGTGGCCAAGGCTGCCCCGCCGCGCCAGGGCGCCGCAAAGATTCGCGAGCTGCGTGCAGCTCTGGAGGAGGCCGGCGCGTTGAGCGTGCAGGTCGGACAGAAACTCAAGTTTGGAAGGGCAAGATGAGCAACGACACGAAGATGCAGAAGTCAGCAGTCAATAGCATCGACAAGCCAAAGTCAGCGTCGCGCACGATGGAGGATCTGCTCCAACAGATGCAGGGAGCGATGGCTCAGGCGTTGCCAAAGCACATGCACCCCGAGCGAATGCTGCGCTTGGCGACCACTGCTATGCGCACGAATAAGCAGTTGGCTCAGTGCACCCCAGCGAGCTTCCTTGGCGCGGTAATGCAGGCCAGCATCATGGGGCTGGAGATCAACACTCCGTCGGGGCACGCGTACCTGGTCCCGTTCAAAAACAAGGGCGTGCTGGAATGCACGCTGATCATTGGATACCAGGGCATGATGGACTTGGCTCGTCGCTCGGGCCACGTGCGAAGCATCTACGCCTTCCCGGTCTACAATGGCGACGTGTTCGAGTACGAGTTCGGGCTGAACCCAACGCTGCAACACAAGCCGATAGGCGGCGACAAGGCCGACGCGAACCTTACCCACGTCTACGCGGTAGCAAAACTCGACAACGGCGAGCCGGTTTTCACGGTGCTGACCGTCGACGACGTCGAGTACTTTCGCAGCAAGTCCAAGGCCGCGAATTCTCCGTTCTGGCGAGACAACTATGCGCAGATGGCACAGAAAACTGCCGTCCGTAGGCTATACACATGGCTACCGCGTTCGAGCGAGATGTCGATCGCGCAAGCCGTCGACCACCGCAGCGAGGAACGGGCTAGCCAGATTCACGCAACGCCCGAGGTTGCCGCATTGCTGGAAGCGCAAGGTTTCGATGTCCCAGACGACGAACCGGAAGCTCTTCCAGAGCCGACGCCAGTTGCAGCACCCGATCAAGACGGCCAACGCATGAAGCTCGGCAAGGACAAGCGCCAACCGCAACAACCAGTAGACCCCGCCGCAGGCAGCGACGGATATCCTGAGCCAGGAGCAGACCGATGACGCATCTATCCGTCCACAACATTGGACCGATCACGGAGTTCGAGTACGAGCTCCATGGGCCCGGACTGCACGTCCTTCGTGGCAGGCAAGGCGCTGGCAAGACCACGATACTCCGCACCGCCCAACTCGCACTCGATGGCCGATCCGACGCCAAGCCGACGAAGCGTGACGGGACTCCCCGCGGCGAAGCAATCGTTGCCGGCAAACGCCTGCGCATCGCCAAGCAGGTCCGCGAGGAAGGCGAGCTCGGCGTCGAAGGACTCGGCGACCTCGACATCGCGTCGCTGCACACCCCCAAGTTCAAGGACCCGTCGACCCGCGACGCCCACCGAATCAAAACCCTCGTTCGCCTGTGCGGCGTGCGCGCCGACGCTTCCCTGTTCCATGACTTGCTCGCGGACCAGAAGACCTTCGACGCGATCGTCCCTGCGGACTCGCTCGCAACCGACGACCTGGTCGAGATGTCGGCGCGCGTGAAGCGCGCGGTCGAGAAAGAAGCGCTGCGCATCGAGGCCCAGGAGACCACCGAGCGCGCCAACGCTCGAGCCAGCGCGCAGCTTGCCGAGGGGGTTGATCTCGAGGTCGAGACCGACGAGGCAGCACTGCAAGCGGCGCTCGAGCAAGCCGTCGAACTGCAGGCGGACCGCAAGCGGCAGCGCGCCAACTCGGACGAGGCGCAAGTGCGCGCCACGGGGGCCAGGGCCAAGTTGGCACAGTTGCCCAAATCAGATAAGACCACCGAGCAGCTGCAGCAGGCGCACGCCGATGCCTGTGGTCGCACCATGGCCGCAGTCAACGAGGTGACCAGACTGCGCGCCGCGCTCGAACAAGCCGAGCGTGAGCAGGGCGCAGCACAGGACGCCGAGGTCGCAGCGTACGAGCTGCTCACCGCATCCAAACGCAACGACGAACTGACCGCGGGCTGGCGCGCCGACATCGATGCCGCCGAGGCGATCGTTGGTCCCACCGACGAGCAGCTGACTGCCGCGAGCGAGGCCGTCGAGGCCGCCAAGCTCGCCATGGGCAAGGGCGCCGATGCCCGCCGCGCGAAGGCAGCCAGGACCGAGGCGAGCAAACACCTGGAGCGCGCCGAGAAACTCGGGGGGCGGGCCCGACGCTTGCGAGACGCCGCCCGAGAGACCGCCCGCGTGCTCACCGAGGCGATCGCCTCAATCCCCGCGTGCCAGCTCCGTGTGCGGTTCTCCGACGCCGGCGACCCGCGGCTGGTACTGGAGACCGACCGCAGCAAGCACGAGCCGTTCGACGACCTTTCCGATGGCGAGCGGTGGCCGGTGATCCTGCAGCTGGCGGCCTCGCACAACCGACTGATCGTCCTGCCCCAGGCCGCCTACGGTGAGCTGTCCCCCGCGACGCGTGCGCAGATCGACGCGCTGGCGAAGGCCCACGGCTGCTACGTGCTCACCGCGCAGGCAGACGATGGGGAGCTGCGGGGCGAGGCTTTTTCTGTCGACGACGTGGCGGCGGAGTGATGGCGACCAACGACCTGCCGACGGAACTGCTCGCCGAGCGAGACCGCGTCCGCGACGTCATCGTGCCCCAATACGAGAGCATCGGCGACGCCGGAAAACCTGCGCTTACGTTCGTGATCAGGCCAGCAATCGCGAGGGCTGATTACGCGCTCAAAAAGCACGACGCAGCCGCGATGGTTGTGGCGCTGCAAGAACTGCGAGGCATCACGTGAAAATCGCTGGCCTTGGGACTCCCCACATTCTGCGCTTGCGCTACATGCTATGCCCTTTCACGATCGCCTGGTGCAAGTTTGAGCGTGGCGCTTCGTTTGAAGAGTGGAAAGCGCTCTACATCTTCGGCATCCGCGTCGCGATCTGGAGGTGTGACTGATGAGCCTAGACCTCTACATCTCGCGCGTGTGCCCAACGTGCGGACACGACGATGGCGACTCGTTCAACATCACGCACAACCTTGGACCCATGGCTGAAGAAGCTAGCGTGTACGGGGCGCTTTGGCGACCTGAAGAGAACGGCATCGAAAAGGCCGGCGACCTGGTTCCGCTGCTTGAAAAAGCGCTGAAGCTCATGAGCGAAGACCCAGAGCGATTCCGGGTACACGATGCTCCAAACGGATGGGGCACACTGGATTCGTTTACGAGCTTCTGTGAGGACGTTTTGGAAGCGGCCAAGCACAACCCGGACGCTAAAGTGAGGGCATACCGATGACACGCACCCAACGCGCCGAGATCGCGTCCCTCGCAAAAGAGCTAGCCAGTGCAGAATCACGCGCGCCAGACGTCAAGGATCCAGAATGGCTCATCGTTCCGAAGCCTGACGCGTGGCATGCGTTCTGTGAACGCTACCCAAATCCAAGGCCGCAAGAGCAGGAGGAGCTGTTTGAGCTCGCTTACGCCGCCGAGGCTGCGCGCCTGTGGGTCTGCGAACTGGACAAGCTCGTCAGGGAGGCGCTGAAATGAAACACGTGAACCCAATACGCAACATTACGCGCTACGAGTACAACCGCACGAACGGATGGTGGGTGCGAGTCATGCGCGGCGGCAAGGTCAAGTCGAAGCTGTTCTCTGACGACCAGCATGGCGGCAAGGTACGCGCTTTGCTAGCCGCGATTGACTACCGCGACGGGCTGCTGCGCGACTTGCCGAAGGCGAGGAACCGTGGCGGATTGTCGGTCGAAAAGGTCGACGGCGAGTGGCTCTGCATCGCTCGGTTCCGTGGCAAAACCATGAGCTACTCACTGGAGAGGCGCACGTTTGCAAGCATGGGCGACCAGGAGATAGGCTCTGGGTGCGCGAAACATGGTGCGATGCTGGACCATTCTTCGGAGAGCAATACGACCCGCCACACACGATCGGCTACCGCGCAACCGAAACGGCGTGCAACATC
>QJWJ01000013.1 GCA_003235365.1 Deltaproteobacteria bacterium | reverse complement strand
CGAGTACAACCGCCGCGTCCACACGGAGACCGGCCAAACGCCGGACGACCGCTTCCGTGAGGGGATCGACCACCTCGACTACATCGACGAGCAGCAGCTTCTGCGCGCTTTTCGCTGGCGCGAGCAGCGCACCGCGGACAAGACAGTTCATCAACCCGATGGCGCCTGGATGTAAGTCTCCGGCGTGACGCACCTGGCGCCCAGGCGGCTTAGCTGGCAGACCTTGGGGGATGGACTTGCCGGTGGCAGTCGAGCCCGCGAACGGGGCGCCAACCTCGCTATGGTTGCTGGGGAGCTTGCTCGGGTCCCAGGGTGAACTGGGGGAGCAGGTCACCGATGTGCGACTTGGGCCATCCGACAGCGAGTCTGTCGAAGAAGCTGCAGAAGTAGGCGTAGGGGTTCTCGCCGCGCAGGACGCAGTTGAGCGCAAGCGTGAGCAACGCGGCGTACCGCTGCCCGGCCTCGACGGACCCAACGAACAGGGAATTTTTGCGAAACAGCGCGACCGTTCTGAGCAGGCGCTCCACGTGGACGTTCGAGATCGGAAGGTGTCCATCGTCCAGGAAAGCCTGCAACGCGGCGTGCTGGCGCTCGAAGTAGATGACGGCCTTGCCGAGTGGTCCCTTTCGCTCCCCGAGGCTCGACAGGCGCGCGACCTCTGCAGACAGCCGATGCCACAACGGCACGGACTTGAGCTGCCGCAAGACAAGGCGCTCGTCGGGCGTCATCCTGTGGGCTTCGCGCTCGACGGCGTACAACCTGCCGTAGAGCGCGATCACGGGCTCGACGCGTCGATCTCCGCGTTTGAACGCGTCGACGAATTTCCGCCGAGCGTGGTCGTTGCATCCGACCCGTTTGGGGGCGCCGCGGCCGCGAAACAAGGCCAGGGCGCCACCATACCCATCGCTCTGGATCGGCCCCCGAAAGTCGGCCAGAACCTTCATCGGGTGAGTCCCCTTCCAGTCCGGCGTGTACTCGCAGTACGCGATGCGCTTGACATCGCCGATGTACAGCCACAGCCGCCCGCGGAGTGTGCCCGAATCCCCACCACCCCGCATGGCGAGGATGGGCGAATCGTCGAAGCTGATCATCCCGCTGCGCAGCAGTTGCTGGTGGGCGACCGGCTGCATCACCATCGCTTCTTGGCCGGAACGACCGAACCAGTCGTGCAACGTCGAGGGTGCGATCTCGGCGCCGTGTCGGGCCAACTGCTTGCCAACGCGCTCGATGGGCGTGGTGTCGACGACCTTGGATACCACCAGATGCGCCAGCATACTCGACGAGACGTTGCTGCCTTCGATGAGCTTGGGCGTGGCGGGTGCGATCACCACACCATCGCCGCACTTGCGACAGGCGTACTTGGTCAACTGCTCTTCCAAGAAGTACATCTGCGCCGGCTCGTAGATCAGCTGACGCCTGGCCTCGGTGCCAATCGGCGTCTTCACATCGCCACAGCAGGAGCATGTGCGCTCCGACTCGGGAAGTGTGCGCGGGACCGGCCTGACCGGAAGCAGATGCAGGCCGCTTTTGCGCTTGGGTCGAGGCGGCTTTTTGTCTGGAGGGGATGCTTCGTCGCCGGGCTCCGACGCTTCGTCCTGGCCTTGCGCGGGCCCAGTAAGTCGAGGGCGAGTTGGCCAGGTGGAACCTTCTCGGTCTTTGGGCGATATCGCTGCTGGGCGAGGTAGCGCATCGTGGCCAACTGCCCGTCCAACTCCGTCATGAGTTGCTGCAGCTGCTCGATGACCGAGCGAGCTTGTTCGAGCAGCGCCGAGTCGGGGCCATTGCCGTCGGTCGCCTGCAAACGGGCAGCCAGCGCCTTTTGCAGCTCGCGTGCCTGGGTCAGCGTCTCGTCACTCACCACGACCCGGTGATTAACAGCAACGTGATCGGCAATCAACTCATGAATGCGTGTCGGGTCGATGAAACGACAGCTCGGCCATCAAACGACCGAGCTCGGTGGCCGTCATCTCGACGTCGGTGCCTGAAGCACTCGCCTCGTCGAGCACCACACGGAAGGTGCCGCGGCACAAGCGCTTGGCAAGGATGCAGTAGCCCTGCTGGTCGAAGAAGACCGCTTTAAGCATGTCACCGCGTCGATTGCGAAACAGGTAGAGGTCGCCGCTTTGCGGGTCTCGCCCCAGCCCGCTGCGCACCAACGCCGCGAGCCCATCAAATTGTTTGCGCATGTCGCACGGCGCTGTGGCCAGGAAGACGCGGACCGAGGGGGGAAGTGTCAGCAAGGCGAGCCTCCGCCTACCGCGGCCACTACTGCGCGGAGCAGCACCTCGTCGCAACCGCGGTAGATGCGGACGACAAGCCCGCTGCGACCCTCGAGCTCGCACGCGAGCACGCCTTCGGCGCCTCGCGTATTCGCCGGGTCGACGACACGCACGGCCGCGAATGCCGACCTCGCAGGCTCCCGAGTCCGACGTCGATCGGCCAACTCAGGCCCGTCGACCATCCGTGCCCACCGCCACAGATTCGACTTCCCGAGTCCGTTGCGCGCCGAATACGCCGCCGCCGACTCGCCGCTGGCCTGCCAGGCCCGAACTATCTCCTGCCGCTCGGCATCGCTGAACCGCCGACGTCTCTGCTTCGTTGCCATGCCGGTAACATGCACACGCTCGCCATCAGACGGTAGGTGGGGCAGATCGGGGGCTTACGGCGACGCGATGGGAGGCAGCTGCACAGAGCGTCGAGTTCCTGGACGCCTTCCCAGCCAATCGAGGCTGCATCGTTCTCGCGAGAGTGAGCAGCAGCGTGCGATGGACCGGAAGCAACACCGTGAGAATGGCGGGTGGCATGCTCGAAACGGGGGGCGGTTCAGATGACCTGATGTCGGTG
>QJWJ01000081.1 GCA_003235365.1 Deltaproteobacteria bacterium | reverse complement strand
CCTCGCCGAGGTCGTACGCCATACAGCCAGCGCGACACTGGGTCGGCACGCTCCGGTCGAACGGATCGCCTTCGGTGCACGGCACGGGCGCGTCACCAACGAGCGGACGCGCCGGTGACGACGCGTTGCCACCTTCGTTGGGCGTGGGCGCGTCGCGACCGGCACCGGCGTCGCCCACCGCGTCAACCATGGTGGAACCGCCCCCGTCTCTGGCCGCAGAGGGTTCACTGCCGCCCTCGCCCCGTTGCTCTGGCACGTCAGCGGGTGTCTCGGAACTGGCTACGGGCTCGTCGCTGCGCAGGATGGCTCCCCCGGTTTCCGTACTGCCATAGGATCGAGCATCTCGAGTGTTTGACGACCGGCCATCGCTCGAAGCTGACGCATCGTCAGTCGATTCGGATGCGCCGTCGGGCGACGTATCGTCGTTTCCGTTTCTGGCCAGGTTCACAGCGGGCCCCGAGTCACCAGGATTCGAGCACGCGTGCGTGGCGAGCAACAACCCGACGACAAAGCATTCACGATAGGCACCGCATCCACCAATCCGCATGCGACCACGCTACTACTCGAGCGGATCGGCGCAACGAGTACACGACGTGAGGACTCGTTCTCCGTATTCTGTGCGTATACGCGGCGCGCGTTCCACCGCGGACACCCGCTCCACGACACCTGGCGGCAGGCAATGGGTGTGCGGGGCCCTTCCTCGAACGCGACAGAGTTTCGGCTTTGCCCAACGCTTGCCGCGCATCGCCAATGAACCCGACGCACGTCCTACACCGGAAGCCTGCAGGGCACCAGGTACACGTTCATCGACATCGGTGATGGGGTTGCCGTCGATGTGCAGGGGCAACTGTCCAATGGTGAACCCGGTCTATTCAGACTGGTCTCGGAGCACGGCCAGCTGACGACGCTCGAGATCTACTACGCGCTTGCAGGTGACGACGCTGTCCCGGACGAGCGACTTGTCGCGGCTCACGCCCAGGAAGCTCGAGCGTTGGGGCGGCCCGACGGGGCAGTGCTACGTGCAGAGTTGGATACCACCACCCCAATCGAAAAGAAGGCGTACGCCGACTGCCAGGCCTTGGTCATCCAGGCTGCGAAGAACGTCGGCAACCCCAATCCAACGCCGAAGGGGGGCACCACGTCCTCTCCCGGTTGGGTCATCAGCGGGATCACCAGCGGTGGGATGGCGGGCGCGCTATGCAACGACGCCGTCTCATCGGGAAGCAGTCTCCTCGCCAGCTTCTATCGCAACCGTACGGCGAACCCCCAGTGGGTGTTGATCACGCAGTCGAGCGTTCCGGCTGGCAGCTATCGCCTCCTGGTTGGGTACCCTCAGAGCTTTCAGAGGCAGTTGAAGGTCGCCGGTTCGTTCCTGGGCTCGGCGCACTCCTATTACCTATCCACCGCCTATTGAGACCCAGAGCACGGAAAGCTGCCCGCCTCACTGGGCTTGGGCGGGCGGTTTTCCGTTCGCGAGCGCGCGGTGTCGAGTTCGCGCGCCCATCGCGGCGAGGATGATTGCGGCGCACGCGCCGTATTTCGCTGCATTGGAGTGGCATCCCGTTTGCTTGATGCGGGGTATGACTCAGGTACATCGCCCAAGCCGCAGGTCCATCGCTCCGCACCTCAGCAGCCTCGTGGGGCTCAGCTTACTTGCCACAGGCATACCTGGCTGCGGCGCGCCCGTCGCAGACGACTACGGCCCCGAAACCGAAGGGCTCGATTCCCCACAAGCAGCCTCTGCGGACGAGGCGCTGAACGCGGTGACGGCTGGCTTCCGTATGCCTCAGGGCAACGACAACCGTACCAACATCGACGTGTGTTTCGACTTCGACACGGCGGACTACGCCGATCAGGCAGACTGGATCGAAGACGCCATCGAGACGACTTGGGACGCACACTCGTGGATCGACTTCCGCGGTTGGGGCCGTTGCACGGGTGGGGAAGATGTCAAGGTTGCCCGCTTGGCCGACGTGGATCCGGCGGCGCGCAACGGCTCTTACTACTACCACGACGTGGTCTACATGAACCTGACGCACAACCTCTGGGAGCCAGGGTGCAAGTCGTCCGCCGCGAAGCTGGAGTCGTGCATCCGCACCACGGCGATTCACGAGTTCGGACATGCGCTGGGCTTTCACCACGAGCAAAACCGACCCGACTACGAAACCTGCGATGGCGGGAACTTCAAAGCAGACACTGGGGAAAACGGGGATCTGGCCATGTTCGAGGTCGATAACCAATCGATCATGTCCTACTGCTCGAGTTGGAACGGCGTGCTCTCCGCCGGCGACATCTCAGGTATCAAGAAGACTTACGGCGCCGAGGGAGAGCATGCTCAAAGCGGGCAGTACTACGCCATTCGCAGCCAAGCGGGTGCCTACGGCCGCTTGAACCCGATATCCCCCGGTGTGCCAGCGCGGGCTACGTCGTCCTTGTTCATTCACGACCTGGACGGCCGCGGGCTGTTCAAGATCGAACGCAAGGCCGGCGCAGGCTCGCTCCGCTACGGCGACGAGGTCTCCTTGCTCGACAACATCACCGGGGAGTACCTGTGCGTGGTTGAAGACGTTGCTTTCGTCCGCGCTGGGGGCTCGCGCAACCCATGCTACTGGACGATCGAACACTCGAGCGCCGACTCAGGAGGGAGCGTCCTGGACGTCAACGACCCGTTCTACCTCAGTCGGCCCCAAGGTGACGGCACCTTCTACTACAGCGTTGATGGCAACCAGCGCCTACGTCTGTTGGGCAACTTTCAACCTACCGCCAACTGTTCCGCAACGAGTGCCCAGCAGTGCGCCAACGCCGGAGGCGTCTGCAACGTCATCTATCTACCGCCGTGGGAAGAAGCCGAGGTCTGCTATTGGCACAACGCCACGACCGAGAGGGCCTGCGCAGCGACCCAGGGCACCTGGACGTCCGTGCCGGACCTGTTGAGCCCCGTGCGCCCCAGCGACCAGGGCTACTGCTCGGCATTGGTATCAGAGATGTAGGCCGATTGAGAAAGCCTACGGGCAAGCACGGTCGAGCTGCGAAAGCTCGCGTTGCGAACAGCGGATCTTGCTAGCGCCGCGCCAAGGCGTACCAGGTGCGCCAAGTCGCAGCCACCCCGCGCGGACTCGCGTGCCTGGCCTCGTAGTCCCGCAGAAGCTCTTGGAGCGCCCGGCGGCGGAGTGGTCGCGTCCCGGGATAACGCGACGCCCCCATCGAGCGCAGCGTGTCGAGCAGTTCGCGAGCAGATGCGTATCGCTGTTGAAGCTCGTCGGTGGCGAATCTCGCGAGCCGCAGTCCTGCGACGGAACACGCGCGCTCCAACGCCTCAGGCGAGTGACCAATGCTCGGCGCAACATCGATGCGAGAAAGGGCGCCGGCGAGCTCCGGCAAGTTGTCTGTGCGGAACCCCGCGACCAAGTAGTGACCCCGGGGTTCCAGGCAACGAGCGACACCGGTCAGGTGCGCGGTCAGGTCTCGAAACCACTGCACGACGGCACTGCTCGCGACCAGGTGAAAACGCTCCTTCAAACCCCAATCCGGCGCACGAGCATCCAGCTCGCGCCAGCGCGCGCGTCGCGCATGACGACCTGCGAGCCTCTCATACGACCGTCGCAGCATCGACTCCGAGACATCCGTGAAGAGGAAACGGCCACCACCGCAGCGTGCCATCAGTTGTTCCGACAAGTGCCCCGTCCCGCACCCAATCTCCAGCACCTTCTCCGTTCTCACGCCTCCTGAAAGCAAGTCGACGAGGCGTTCGGCCATGATCCGCTGCACCTCTGAAACGGAGTCGTAGCGCTTCGCAGCGCGGTCGAAGTTCAACTGCCTGAATCGAGCCTCGGTCGACACAGACTCGGCGTGGTTGCTCATGGGATACGGATCGTTGCGCGCCGAAACCAGGAGCGTCTGGCAAGCGCATTGGTCGACTCGTGAATGCACGGGGCGTTGATTTGCCGCGGCAATCAACCTGATTGCCGCGACGGTTTGGTGGAGGAGCTTGAGCTCGACGGAGCCTGGAACGCCATGACAGTGATCAGTCTCGAGGCCACCGCGAATCGCGAACGCTCCTTAGAACAGCAGCCAAGACACCGCTCCAATTCACGAGGCAGTCGAAGACCGACCGCTCACCCCACGCAGTGCCTCCAAATCCTTCAGAACGAACCCATTCTCGTCGCCTTCGACCAGTCCCGTACGCTCCCAGCGCGTCATCACGCGAATCGCGGTTTCTTCAGTCGTGCTCACGAGCGACGCCAGTTCTTGCCTCGATAGGCGGATCGGAATCGTGCTGGACCCATCGTCGAAGTCGTCTCCGAAGCGCTCGTACAAGGTCAGGAGCATTTGGGCCAACCGCGCTTCCACACTCCCCGCACTGAGCACATCGATCCGCTGAAGGAGGTTCTCGACCTTCGCTTGAGCGCTGCGCACGATCGCTTCGGCGAGGGCCGTGTTCGTCCGCATTGCCTCGAGCACCGTGTCACGGGGAACGAGCACGACATCCAGTTGGGCGGTGACGGCGATGGCGGAGGCCGGGTAAGGTACGCCTTTGATCAGGGGAAGATCCCCCGCGCTTTCTGGAGCCGCAAACAGGCCGCAAATGACCGCGCGTCCGGCGGCGGTGGGTCGCACGACTTTCAGAACGCCGCGTCGAATCGCGACGAAGAACTTGGGTCGGTCACCCGCGTCCCAGAGGCGCTCTCGTCGCGCGAGCGTCCGGAGAGTTGCGGCGCGAGCCAGCGAAGAAAGTACGGCTGTCTCGACTCCGGCCATGGCCGGGGTTCGTTGCAAGATCTCTAATGCACCCATGCGAGGTCGTCAGCAAGAAGCGTTCCAGTACCGCACGCCCCAGCCGTCGAGGCAGAGCAAACGATGCGTCCGAAACTCGAACCAAAATGCACGGCGCCTTGCCTTCCACGCAAGTATTGCGGAGGCGCCGCTCCGCGCGGAGCACACGGCACCGCTCGCTGCAGCGGTCGCGCTCACGGCATCGCTCCCCCGGACAAGACGAGACTGATCCCGTTGGGTTTCCGTCCGACTTGGGTCACGGCAATCACGTCGCCACTGTCGGCGTCGATGCTGGCCACACCGCCCTCGGCCGCGAGCGTCACGAACACCCGCTCACCCTCTGGACCGACGACGATGCCGTGAGGTCCACCGCCGGTCTCCACGGCTCGCTCTACAGTGCCTGATCGGGCGTTTATCCGAAAGACGTGGGTGCCGACTGGGCGATCGTCCACGATGCCTTGATCGGCAACCCAAACGGAGCGTGAGTCCGGCGTCGGATAGATTTGGATCGGCCCCATCGCCTCGTCAGGAAGATCCCAGACGGTGAGCTCCGCAGTGGCAAGGTCGAGACGAACGACCTGCTTGGTGTCGTAAACGCTCGCGAATGCAGCTGCGCCGTTGGGAAGCACGGCAACCTGAAGCGCTCTCCCTGGCAGAGCGTGAGTTTCGTGGGCGGCCCCAACGAGATCGATCACTTCGAGCGTCCCGTGCCCCATCCCCGCGACCAGCAGTGTCTGACCGTCCGGCGTGAGCCGAAGACCGTGCGGCGCCGTACCCCGCGGAAGCTGCAGCCTTCGCGTGACCACACCGCTCGACGCATCGACGACGAGGACCTCGTCTGTGGCGGTGCACGTAACGTAGGCAAAGTCGTGATCGACCACCACATGCGCCGGGTGTACGGCGCCGAGCTCGACTCGACCACCCGGCGCCATGCGCGCCACGTCCAATCTCACGAGTTCGTCGCTGCGGTCGCCGTGTGCGTGCCCTCCGTTCGAAGCGCCGTCGTGGGCGCTTGGCGCGGTGACCCACACGCTTCGGCCATCCGGGCTTCCCTGGACGTTGTGCGCGCCATAGCTCATGACCGAGTCCCCCTGGATGCGAGAGAGGGACACCCGTTGGGCAATCTCCGCGGAGTTCGGGTTCAACACGACGACCTGTCCTTCGCCTTCGACGGCAACGAACAGCAACGCATCCGCCGAATCGGCTTGCTCGGCCGCAGAGCACGCGAGCAAGCGTGAACAGAGCGCCATCATCGCGAAAGCAACCATGGGCGGCGCGGGCCGTCGGGGACTTGCTTCGTTCACGGCCGCACCTCCAGGCCGCCGCTCCGAACGGCAGTCACGACGAGGTATCGTGTGATGAGTCGTGCGGATTCGGTGTCCAGGTGTGCGGGTATGGCCATGTCGTCCACGACCTCGGACCAGCGCTCGGCGTCCACGGACTCGGGTAGCGGCAGCGGATGACAACTCGAGCACCGCGCCACGAACAAGCTGCGACCTCGGTCGAGCTCGGCCAGCGTCGCGCCAGGCCAGCGCTGGGCAGCCGCTTCTGCGTCCAATGCAGTCGGGTGAGGAACGCCGCTGGTGCAGGCGGCTGAGCTCACCGTGACGCTCAACCCAGCCGATAGCGTGCGCCAAGTCCAGGGCATCACAAGTGCACCCCGAACAGGAGTCGTGACTCGAAACGCTCGTGCTCTTCCGTCTCCACACCGCCATTCTTCAGGTCCGCAATCTGGGGTAGGAAGGTCATCGCTGCCCACCAGGTTTCGGTCGAATAGCTCGCTACGGGGCCGGCATGGAGCGCTGAGTGCTCCCACTTGCCCGACACGATCTCGTTGTGGTTGCGCACTTCGAGGCCTATCGACGCGCTCGGGGTCAGGAGGTAGCCCACTGAAAGCACCGGCGAAGCCACGTACTCGCGCTCGGTTTCATCGGCTTCGAGCTCCCACTCGATCTCACCCACCAGGTTGAACGCGAGCAGCATCGAACCGAATCGCTCGTCTAGCAGAAGCTTGGCCTCGAGCTCGTACTCGTCTGGAGCCGCGGATGCCTCCCCGTACAGCGCGAAGCCAACAGGATCCGCCACGGGATCGGCGAGCTTGTACTTCCACTCCGATGAGATACCGCCGTAATGGATGTTGGAAACGCGGGCACCGAATTGGTCCTCCGCGCTCGTGGCGTCGAAGTTCAAGTAAAACGCCGTCTGCAGGTTTTCGACGAGCCCAACCTCGAATTCCAGCCGGTGGTCGAAGCGGGAGAAGTACCGGTCTCGCCCCGTGCGCCACGTGGTCCAGATCTCGAATTCGCGAGCGCCAGGAGCCAGCACCGCCGTCTCGTAAGCGTAGCTGAAGTGGCGGTCGTTCGCGTGGGCCGGTGGGACGAGCCCGAAGCAGGCGAGCAAGGGAGCAAGGGGTAGAAGCTTGGCTTGGGGTATCTTTCGCATGCGAACGCCATATGAAAATGAAAGTCACTTTCATATGACATCCGTCAGGTCCGCCGCGTGCCGGCAACGCGACGACCGAACGCTCAAGGCGTCTCGACGGAGACGCTGATCAGATCGAGCGTCAATTGGTTACCTACCACACCAAGCATCAAGCCCCTCCAACACCCTGTCATGCCCACCAACATACCCCCAGAACACCGCCCCGCTTCCGAATCGGAAATTTCGGTGCGGCGCTGTGGGCATGAGCTCACCCGAGCCGAGCTTCGCTGGTAAGCCAGTCGTAAGAACTCGCTTCGATTCAACGGCGCAACAACGCGATCGCGGCGTTCATGTCCAACACTCCACTCGTCGCGATCTGATGCGACGACCTCATACGAAAACATTTCGCTGCTGCCGCGCTGTATCGATCGTCGGGTCACGGATACCCTCGGCTCACCTTGAATACCGATGCAGATTCCGAACGGCAAGTGCGGGTGTGGCTCCTCCTCATCGCTGCGCTCATCGCATGCATGGTGATGTTGGGGGGCGTCACCCGATTGACGGGTTCCGGCTTGTCGATGGTTCAGTGGCGTCCCCTGATGGGGGCCTTGCCGCCAATGGACGAGGCCGAGTGGCAACGCGTCTTTGCAATGTACCAACGCTCTCCCCAATTTCAGCAGGTCAACGCTTGGATGGACCTGGCGAGCTTCAAGCAGATCTTCTTCTGGGAGTACCTGCATCGGTTGGTTGGGCGGCTGTTGGGAGTGGTCGCGATCCTGCCTTGGGCCTACTTCACGTTTCGCAAGCGGCTCCCCGCGCGCACTTCACGGGGAGTACTCATCGCCGTCGTGCTCGGCGTGGGGCAAGGCCTGCTGGGCTGGTACATGGTGCGCAGTGGACTGGCGGACGTCCCCCACGTCAGCCACTTCCGACTGGCTGCACACTTGTGCTTGGCGTTGTCACTGTACTGCTGGGTGTTGTGGCTCTATCTGGATTTGCGCTTCGCGCAGCAGATGCCGCGCCAGGTGAGTGGGAAGCAGTTCGGTTCGCTCGGCCTACTGGCATTGCTGACGATCGCCCAAATCGTCTACGGCGCGTTCATGGCGGGAAAACGGGCGGGCTTGATGGCTGACACGTTCCCAGACATGAACGGATACTACTGGCCCGAGGCACGCCCCTCGGACCAGCCGCTGGTGCACGCGCTGACCCACGACCCATGGCTCATACACTACATCCACCGCGGCCTGGCCTGGGCGGTAGCCCTGCTGGCATTGGGTGTCTGGATTTCGTTGCGGCGAGACCAATCGGAAGGGGCCCTGCGCGGCCTCTTACCCACTCTGCCAGCAGTCGTGGCACTTCAGTTCACTCTCGGCGCACTTACCGTGCTGTTCCACGTTCCGGTCGCGCTCGCGGTGGCGCATCAAGGCGGTGCGATACTTCTGCTATCAACCCTTTGCGCGCACTTTCATCGCATTCGAGTCGGACCTTGAACCCGACGTCGGGTATCTGTAAAACCAGAACCTCAACGCGTTGGCCAGCATGAACGGCGCCCGGCCCCAATCGAGCACGATGAAACCCTGGCTTCGAGGCAAAGCTGAGGGCACCCGTGGCGTCGACCGAGGACACCGCGGCGTGAGACGAGTCACTGAGGGGCAAGTGATTGGGGCGCCGTGCAGGTTGCTCGGCGCGGTGCTGACTTGGTGCGTGCTTTCGTCGTGTGTCCGCTCGACGATTCGCGATGTACGCATGGCGGACGGCGAACACGCTTGCATCGAGGGGTTGCTGGTCGTCGTCGAAGAAATCGAGGGCTTCGACGCAGGCTACGCGCTGCCGGCCATCGGCAACACGCTGAGACAGCGACATCCAGACGTGAGCATACGCGTCCTTCAAAGCGCGGTGGACGACTTGGCCGCGCCGGCGATTTCGATGGCATTGAGCACAGAGCCGGCGGAGGGAATTCTCGTCGTCGACTGGACGGGGGCTGTCCAAGATCCGAACGTCGAAAGCGCGCGGTTGGAGTTCCGGGTCAGCCTCTACGAACACGCGGCAGACGGAACACTGGTCGAGATTTGGAAGCTACGCGGCAAGTCCGGCCGCGCCAGGAGCTCACTCACACGGAAGCAGGCGAAGGTGATCAGTCGACTCATCACCAAGCCGCTGAGCCGAAGTGGATTGCTTTTTCCGTGTGCGAATCCGGCTCGCGAAGGGCGCTAAGTGAGCGTTCGCGATTCGCGGCGCGCGTTCGATACAACTGAGAATGGAGTCGGGAAGCGACTGCAACGGGGGCGGTTTTTTCGAGCCCTCACCAAACGGCGGCCAGAAAAACTGCTCGACAGTCGTGGTCGCCCACTTGGAACCAGGCTCCGACTGCGACAGCAACTTTCTCTCATGCTGCATGGTTCCGGCACAAAACGTAGCGGCTTGCTTGCGGCCAGGTCGAAGTGAAGGTTTCGCCCGGTCATCCCATACACGTCGCGGAGCGTGTGTCATGCGTCAGCGTCGCCAGAACCGCTTCGGATCTTTGACCGCAATTTGAGGATCTATTGGTCTCCGTTGGGGAATAGTCGGTGTAGGTGAAGTGGAAGCACACTACCCGTGTGTGACTGTCACCGTCTCGCACCAACATTTTCAGCGAACCTTTGGAGGTATCCCGTGCCCCGCGCGTTTTCAGTTTCCAATCTCATCATGTGGGCTACGGCCTCGACACTATCATTCGGATGCGCCTCTTCCGAAAACGACAGCAATGGCGGGGCGTTGACCACTGGGACCACTCCCGGCCCGGCCGCGTCGCCCAGCCCGTCTGATTCCGCCAGCTCGCCCGTGGCGCCCACCAACTCCACTGTTCCGACCGAGTCAGCCAGTACCAGTACTCCCAGCGGAAACCCCACCACCGGGCCAACTGGACCGACTGGTCCAAGCGCTCCGACGTCCACGCCGGGTCCAACCGGTCCCACGGGGCCGGTGGTGCCGGGCGCCGGTGGCAACGGCGGGACAGGCCCCACTGGAGGCTCCGCTGGAGGCTCGGGCGGCAGCGGCGGCGACGCGTCTGCGGGCGGCGCTGGCGGGACAGTCAGCCCGGGCGCGGGTGGTGCTGGAGGAATGGGTGCGGGAGGAACGGGAGGCTCCGACCCCGGAATGTCCGGTAGGTCCTCCGGCTGCGGTACTGAGCCCACCATCCCGAGCAACATGTACAACAACGGCGAGCGCATCTCGATCACGGCTGCCGGCATGGAGCGACGCTACATCCTGCGCGTTCCCGACAACTACGACAACACCAAGGCCTACAAGCTGATCGTCGCCTGGCACCAACTGGATGGCAACGACGTCCAAATGTACGCCAACGACTACTATCACCTGTTCCCGCTATCGAACGACAGCGCGATCTTCGTTGCCCCCAACGGGCAAAAGAATGGTCAGCCCTGTTCCACGACGGGCAATGGTGATGGAGGATGCGGCTGGCCCAATTCCGGCGGCTCGGACGTTGCCCTCGGCGATGCGGTAGTGGCCGAGATCAAGGCCAACTTCTGCATCGACACCAACCGGATCTTCGCGACGGGTTGGAGTTACGGTGGAAGCATGTCCTACAAGCACGCGTGTGAGCGCGGTTTGGGCGGCACCAAGGATGGCGTCGAAGGATACATACGAGGTATCGCTGTCTACTCGGGCGCCCAGCTCAGTGGACAGTGCACCCCGAGCACTCCGGTAGCCTACTACGGATCGCACGGAACGTCCGACAACGTGCTGCAGTACAACGGGGGTGTGGGGCTGGCGCAGAACTTCGCTGGCGCCAACGGGTGCGACTGGTCGACGCCTCAACAGGCAGGTGGCAATCACGTGTGCACCGACATCTCAGGCTGTTCGGACGGGTACCCCGTGCAGTTTTGCTCGTTCAACGGTGGGCACACGCCGGACCCGTCCGATGGCGGTGGCGGAAGCTGGCAGTATCAACTCGTTTGGGACTTCTTCGACCAGTTCTAACAATCTCATCCAACCGATCGTGTTTCCCCTTTGGCGCCGCGCTGGCGCCGAAGGGGTAGTTGGAGCGACAGGGTGGGGCGCGCTCATCGCCTCAATCGTGCGCGGGGCGATGCGATGTGGGGTTGATCCCCAGGTAGCGCACGCTCCAGCCCCGCCGCCCTGAACGAAGTGGCGGACCTGCCCGTCAGAACTGGGAGAAAAACTCCCAAATCGGGTCTACTTGCCACCGCTGAGGGCCGTGGCCTCCGTCGAATTCGCACCAGGTCACGGGATAACCCTCGTCGCAGCCCTGGTACTCGACGCAGGTGTCCGGTGTCGTCGGCATGCTCTGGTCGCTACAGTGGTTGCGTTCGAGCACTTCGGCCAGCCCCGCGCGACCGTCATCGATGGGTACGACGTTGTCGGAAAGTCCGTGTGCACCCCACATGGCAATTGGCTCCGTTCCGTTACCGCAGCCGCTGTACAGTGCACCGGAGAGCGGAGCGATAGCTCGGAAGACGTCGGCCATGTCGCAGGCGAGGGCGAAGGACATCATGCCGCCGAAGCTGAAGCCGACGGAGAAGATTCTGTCCAAGTCGATGCACAGTTCGCCTTCGAGGCGATCGAGAAGCGCCCGGAAGAACTCGATGTCGCGACCGCCAGAGTTCGCCCAACCATCGTCGATGCCGTCGGGAGAGACGAAAATGACACTGCCTTGAGCCAAGTCTTTGAGACCGTAGTAGTCGCCCAACCCGACGGTTCCGCCGGTGGCGACGTCCGACATCGAGCCCCCCCGCCAATGCAGACCCCAGATGAGTTTGTAGGGCTGCGACGGATCGTAGCCGTCGGGGATGTCGAGGATGTAGTCGCGCGTGGTGCCGCCCACGTCGATCGTCGCGGCGCCGCTCTGCAGCGATGTTGCTTGGCCACACCCGGCGCTCGTGCTCGACCCGGACGGGCTCGGGTCCGGCTCTGGATCGCCGCCGGGACCACCGGAGCTTCCCCCGGCGGCGTCCGGTTGCGGTGACGCGCCGCCGCCAGCGCCCTCGGGCCTCCCAGGGCCGTCCGAAGTGGATGACGGGCTCGCCGTGGGACGAGGCCGAGGTCCGCGGCCGGGTCCCGTGTCACTGGTGGACGTCGACGGCGTGGGGCTCGTCTCGGCAGGGGACGTGTTCGACGCCGGTGTGGTCGAGCCAGGTGTCGAGACGACGCTGGGCGTCGTCGCAGTGGGTGTCGACGTCGCTGCGGTCGTGTCTGACGGCGTCGTGCTCTGGGAGCTGGTTGGTCCGGTTCCGAGAGTGTCCGGGTTCGTGTCAGCGCCAGGTCCGTCTTCACTTCCACAAGAGGTGATCACCAGTGCAGTGCAGAAGGCAGCGACCGTTCGCAAGGCGATTCCGTCGAAGGATCGGGCAGAGGAAGGGAAAACGATGGGCATACACTTCGACCTTTCTGGCTGTGTCTGTACGCGGTCCTCGCTTGATGAGGCAGACCCCGACACGATCGCGGCCCCACGATGGAAAGTTGCGTCACGGCGCGAGAAGAGCGCGTGAGACGCTCAGCGAGTGCCGTCGCGGTGCTGAATCGGTGGATCTGCGAATTCGCGCTGTGGCAACCGGCCGCGCCGGCCTATTGGGCGAGCGCATCGGGCCTTTTTCTCGACGCCATTCGATGGGCGCAACTTCACGGGGCGTCGTGCGATCGGGGTGGACTCGTCTTGCTTGGGTCGAGACGCGACGCAGCAGAGCGCTCGCGCCGACGATGGTAGACACCGGGACGGCACCAACGACCGGCTTCAAGCCCACGCTGAGCGATCCACCTGACGACGCAGGCATCGTGGATTGGGTCGTCGATGCCCGCGCCGTCGATTCACCTTCTGCAGCGAATAGCATGGTGGTCGCTGATTCACTGCACCCCAACGGGGGAACACGGCTAGTACGAAACGCCTCGGTCTGTTCCAGAGCCCCCTCTGTTGCATTGATGCCCGACTATCGAGCTCGTCACTGGGTCTGTGGGCAACGGGAAGCCCGCGCGCATCGCCGGAAACCTTCCGATCGCCCGGCAGTGCGTCACCGCGACGAGAATGTTGCGGCGACGGAGCTCGCCGTAGTTCATCACACGCGGTGAGCTCGTTCGCCAGAAGCATGCTTGTGCCAGCATCGCCGTCGCTCATGGAGCGTCGAAAGAAGCTTCCGTCCCCACAAGGGACAAAGTTGTCCCCCTCGGTTCCAATCCAATTTACTTGTGCCACGAGACAGCCGGATCAAAAGCGTGAACCAGCGCATGCACGATCGTGCGACTGCCTGGTAATGGACGAAAGAGAAAGAACAGGTCATCAGAGTGAATCCGACACCAGGAGAACAGTAATGCACGCCCGACGAAACTTTCCGCGCACCATGCGCAAAGCCAACGACTTCGCCCACGCTTTCAGCGTCACGGCTAGCGGGCTGATGAGCCGCAGCGTGCTCGTCGGTGTGGCGGCGTTGCTGGGCGCGAGCTGTGGAAATGACTCGGACTCGCAGTCGTCGGCGGCTTCGACGACAACCGGAGGAGCCCCCACTGACAGCGCTCCAACCAGTATTTCACCGAGCGTCTCGACGAGCTCGAGCTCGAGCTCGGTTGGGCCGGCGGGGTCCAGCGCCCCCACCGGGGGCGCGACGGGCCCCACGCCCAGCGCCAGTACACCGACGACCGTTGGGCCAACTGGCGGCACCCCGTCCGCGAACCCCTCTACTGGCCAAACCGGGACCTCTGCGGGGGGCGCTGGCGCGACGGGCGGCGCTGGCGGAGCGACAGGCGGAAGTGGGGGCGATGGCGCCGCTGCGGGGGGAGCCGCAGCAGGTGGCGCGGCAGCGGGCGGCGCGTCGGGGACGGGCGGGTCGGGACCGGTAAGCGTCTCCGAAGACGCAACCATCGTGCCGGATCCAGGCTGGGCATGCGGCATGGAGGAAGGGATCCCCTCGCCCACGAAGGGCGAGCTGGCGTTCACCATCACGCTCGACATCAGCGCCGAGCACGAAGTCGGCAACACGCCGTACGGCTACCGACGCCTGCTCGACGTCAGCGGCGGAACGATTACCGGAGATCGTCTCCAGGGTTCGGTGATGACCGGGGGTCTCGAGTACGAGCTCGAGCTTTCCAACGGCGTGATGGAGTACCAGAGCATCAACATTCTCGACACCAGCAACGGCCGAATCTTCGTGCGGAGTTGCGGCGTGGCACCCAGCGAGGGCTCGATGGCTCGCATCATTCCCGATTTCGAGGCCAGCACGGACGGGGCCAACTCGTTCCTGAACACGGGAACGTGGGTCGCCACGCGCGAAGTGTCGAACGGAACGATGAAGCTCGACGTCTACGACGTCTCGGGCGTGACGGCGGGTGAGCCTCGCGTCGTGCTCGAGAAGCCCGATGGGGTTGAGCCACAGCCGTGGGAGTGCAACATGACCACGGGCAGCCAAGGTCCGGAGGTACTCACCGAGAACGTTACTCTAGGGGGGTCGTTCTCCATCAACAACGCCAAGTACGGATCCCGCAACGTCATCCCCATCACAGGCGGGACCACCTCTGGCAGAGTCACCGGTAAGATCCTCGATGGCGGCGCCGACTATCAGCTCAACGGCTCACTGGATGCCTGGTACACCCTAGCCCCGGATAACGGAGAATTCATCCTGGTCAGGAATTGCGGCGCTGGCGGTGGACTCATCCCGTGGTTCGAAGCCGCTGTCGATGGTGAATTCGCCTTCCTCAACACCCAAGCCTATCTCAGCTCGCCCCCAGGCGTCGGCGGCGGAGGCGTGAGCATCACGTTCTACGAGCGACAATGATCGGGAGCGCCGCCGGCACGGCCCCCTCGGGCTCGCAACGCGCCCGAGTCCTCGCTTGCCGAAGCGAACCCCGTGCCGGGCGGCGCCCTGGAACTCCGAAGTCGGAGACATCCGTCGTCGCCTCGCGGCAAGCCGGGGCGCTCCGCAGCCTGCGATGCGCTATCGCCCAGCAAAGATACGCAGGAAGTTGTACAGGCCGACGGATGAGACCGTGTAGTCGTGCCCCCCGGGAACGTTGTGGTACGAGAGGTTCTGATCGCTCAGGTATTCAGACTTCTCGGTGAGCCCTTCGAGAGCCGGCTCGTGGCTGTCTCGGGTGTCATCGGACTCGCCGCAGATGTTGTAGAAGTAGTTGATCGGGTAGGAGGCGTTCTCGTTCGCTCGCGCGACGTACTGGGCTATGCGGTCGGACGTGTAGGTCGTAGGCGCCGCGGCAAAAGCGCCGAACCAAGCGAAGTGCTCCAGGCTTTGGCAAAGGCCGGCGTTGATGGTTTGCATACCACCCATCGAGAACCCGCACACGGCTCGCGAGTTGCGCTCTGCCCGCACTGAATACTCCGCCTCGATCAGCGGGATGATGTCGTTCACGAGTTCATTCGCGAAGTAGTAGTAGCCGGCTTGATTGTCGAACTCTCGGGTGAGAAACGACGAGCTCGAGTTGCCGTTGGGAAACACTGCGATGACGGGGTCAATCTCTCCTGCGTCGATCAGATTGTCCAACAACACGGCGGGATGAGGGTCGCCCCGCTCGAACCAGGTGTCTTCGTTGTCCGTGAGACCGTGCAGGACGTAGATGACGGGATATTCCTGTTCCGCGCCGTACCCGTGGGGCAAGTAGACGTTGAGCTCCTTCGTGATTGGCTGGGCCCTACGCTCCAGGATCAGCTCACTGGGCTCGCTCTCCAATCCCTCTGTCTGGTCCGTGTAGTAGTAGCAGGGATACGAGCGCCGAACGATGGTCCCTGCGTTGTCGATGGGCTGCTTGTATTGCTGAGGGATCGCGCCTTGAATGTCGGCCTCCACGCGGATCGGCTCGGACGGCACTGCGCCCGACCCAGCAGCACTCGAGCCGGCCGACGCCGAACCGATCCCACCGAAACCTCCCGCCCCTCCCCTGCCCGCTTCCGACATGGTACCGCCACCCCCGTTCGCCTCACCCCCGCCGCTCGCCTGACCGCCTGCGGCCCCTGCCGAGTCCGAGCCAGCCGCGCCGCCTCGTCCCGACGGGGAGACGGCACTGTTGACGACCTGGGGGCTGGGCGTCGAGGACGGGGTCCCCGACGGACCTGGTGGCGAGCCAGTCGCTGGTGGGGAGTCCGCACTCGAAGACTGCACCGGAGTGGCGACAGCAGGCTCAGCATCGCTCGATGGGACGGTGGCGCTCGGCCCTTCGCTCGTGTGAGGCGCAAGAGCAGCCTGCCCGCCACTGTCCGTATTCGAAGCGCACGCCGCGACAAGTCCGAAGCCAGTCGACCAGGACGCCATTTTGGCCCGGAAGCGCGCTCGTGCGGGTTTGGGAACGTCTCGGGGATCGGGGGTCGTCATGCGTCGCCTTCCGCCGCGCACGATACTCCGGCGTCATCACAGCCGCTGCGATGGCGTGACCAGCAGCCGATGCTAGAGCGGCATCTCGTGTGAGACTGCTGGATTTTTGTGCCGGGTGAAGCCTGCGCCTCAGACAGCGTCGAAAGCGAGCAGCTCCGGGCTACGTACCTGCTTCGCTTGGACGCGATTCCAACTCTGGCTCGCTATCCCAGCGCGCATCGAAGAGGGCAGCGAACCGCTCGACGAGGGCCGCCTCACTGACCTTCATGGCTTTCGCCTCGCCAAGCGCGACACCATCTGCCATCCGTTCGCACGCCCAGAGCAGAAACAACGCATCCGATCGCTCGATATCCAGCTTTCGACTCAGCTCTTCCAACTGCGCGCGCTGTTTCTGCAGGCGTATTTCGCGAACCGTTTCGTCCGTCGCGTGCAGCGCAATGAGCGACGAACGGAAAGCTCCCCATTCCTTGTGCAGCGCGACAATCGCTCGGACGAGTTGTCGCGCGCTGGAGCCCGCAGCCAAACGCGCCGTCACTGCGGTGGCGAAGTCATCGTAAACGTCCAGAAAAATGGCGCGCTTGTCGCTGAAGTGCCGGTAGAAGGTCTGCGGAGAGAAGCCCGCTTCCTTGGCGATGCGGTTCGAGTCGGTGCCGTAGTAGCCGGACTGGCAGAACTGCCGGCGCGCTTCGGCCAACAGCTGCTGGCGGGTGTCTTTTGGAGATCTCGACATGTTTACGCGGGTGATTCTATGTGATAACTGCATCACCCATGAGTGATGAATTTATCACAACGAAACCCGGACCGCGGCAGGCGCTTTCACTGGTCGCGGGGCGCAGGGTCGAGGTCGATGGGGTGGGACTGTGGGTCACGGACTCGGGTCGGGGCGCTCCCGCGCTAGTCTGCTTGCACGCGGCCGGTCATGGCTCGCGCGACTTCGAACCCCTCGTCATGCGCGGGAAATCCGAGTTTCGAATCATCACGGTGGATTGGCCGTCGCACGGCAACTCCGACGCAGACCGAACCGACCCGGACGCCGCACGGTACGCCGATTTGATCGAAGGGCTTCTCGATGCGCTGGGGCTCGCTCGTTGTGTGTTGCTCGGGTGCTCGGTGGGCGGGGCGGCCGCGACGTTGGTCGCGGCCCGCCTCCCACATCGAATCGACGCGTTGATCTTGTGCAACTCAGGGGGCTTCGCCACGCCTGGCCTGTTCGTGCGCAGTTTCACCCGCTTCATGGCTGGCATGTATCGGCGCGGCTCCTCGGGAGCATGGTGGTATCCCTGGGCATTCGGGGTGATCTATCGGCTGCTACTGCGCGGACCGAACGCGGCGGAACAGCGTGCACGAATCATCGCCGCCGGGGATGAACACGCGATGGTTCTGTCTCAGCTGTGGGCGAGCTTCGGCGAGCCAGTCAACGACGTGCGGCGGGCCGCACAGCAGGTACGATGTCCCGTGTGGTTGGCTTGGGCCCGCAGCGACCCATTCAACAACCACCGAATGATCGGACGCGGGCTCGCCCCATTGAACGGGAAGCTCTCCCTCTTCGAAGGAGGGCACGCTCCCTTTCTCGAGCAACCCGACGCGTTCTTCGAACAGTTGGGCGCATTTCTATCGGCGCTGCCGGACCCAGTCCGAGTACAGCTCCACTCAGCCGAGCAGGGCTGACGTAGAAGGCCACGTGGTTCAGCCCACGATGTCCTGAAGCAACACGAGGTCTTCAAGCGCCTCGCCAGGGGTGTAAGAGACGGGCGCGCCCCTCTTCACGACTTCAACGAAGTGCGCGAACTGTGCCACGAAGCTATCAACTTCGGTCTCGAATCGCGTCTCGCTACCATCCGCGCCGTGGAAAACACAAGAGTCAGCATATAGCTCGGCCGTGCCCATGCTGCCCCAAACCCGCAACATGGGCGACCCATGGTGTGCTGAGAAGCAGCTGGTCCACGTACCTACCGCGCCTGACGGGAACCGCAACAGCGCAAGCGCCGTATCGATGGGACGAAGGTCGGAGTTGAACAGTGCCGTCAGATTCCCCACGACCTGCGGCGTACCACAGATGCGTCGCAGCGCGTGCGCAACATGAACACCAGCATCCGTCACGCCGCCCCCAACGTGCTGGGGGTCATGCCGCCAGGCGGTATGAAAATAGGGGTTCGTGTCATCGACGTTCTGCAGCTGAGTCGCTTGCACCAAACGGATCGCGCCGAGCTTTCCGCCCTCGACCCAGCGTTGCATCTCGGCGATGGCTGGCATGAACGCGAAGTTCTCAGCGAGCAACCACGGCACCCGGTATTGCTGGGCCGCCGCGAGCAGGCTTCGTCCGACCTCCACGGACGGCGCCACAGGCTTCTCACTCGCGAGCGGTTTACCTGAAGCAAGTACTTTCAGCACCATTTCCGGCTGCCGATTGATGGGTAAGCTGACCAGAACCGCTTCGACTTCGGGAAGCTCGAGCAGTTCCTCGGCGCTGTCAGCAACGTGGGGGATGCCCGCCAGCTTGGCAAACGCTACGGCCTTCTCGCGTGTGCGATTGGTGCACGCCACGACTTCCAGCTTGCCGGCAAGGCGCCTGAACGCCGGCAAGTACAGCTCGCGTGCGGCCACCCCCGTGCCGATGATTCCCAAACGCAGCTTCCCTCCCGGGATCGGATCATTCGCGGTCGTCTTCGTCATCATTCTCTTCCTTCCTGAATTCCAACTGTACTGCGATATGCTCGATTCCCCACGCCTTGCTGACGCGGCGCATCGGC
>QJWJ01000427.1 GCA_003235365.1 Deltaproteobacteria bacterium | reverse complement strand
CTCCGACCGTCAGACGATGTGTCAGACCGGGCTTCTGGGCAATCATGATCCCGGCGTGGATCGACTGGGTCGTAAAGGCTGGTAAGACGCTCCCGACTGGATTGCCCGGCAGCAGCTCAGGGTCGTCTCGCTCGAAATTGCGGCGGATTCGATACTCGCCGTATAGCCGCCCACCCCATCCGACATATCGTACCGACCCGACCAACTGATTGGAAAACCCGTCTCCGGTCGGATTGTTTTGATCCTGCGCCACGTTTTTGGAATCGAGGTGTGTAAAGTTGCCGCCCACGTCGAATCCGTAGGGGAGGTGCACATCTAATCGCAGTTCGACTCCGCGGACGCGCAGCCGATCGATGTTGACGTTCTGATACTGTGGGAGGTTACTGGAACTGTCGACCCCGCCGGTCTCCTGGATGCGAATAGCGTCGTAGACCGTGTTCTGAAACACGAATGCATCTGCTGAAATGATGCCACGGTTGAGACGCGCGCCGAGATCCACATTGAGGCTTGTTTCAGGTTCGAGATCGGTGTTACTGAGCTGGTATCCAAAGCCTTCAGGTGTAACGCCCTCGAAGAATCGTTCGATCAAATTGGGTGAGCGAAAACCGCGGCCGACCGTGCCGACCAAATTGAGACCGGACACGGCCTCTACGATGGCGTTCAGGGAGCCAACGACGGCCCGGTCCGAGGCGGATTGTGGTGATTGTGGTGCGCCCGTAACAGGATTCGTCTCGGCCCGGGTGGACTGGTAGCGAGCCCCGAGAACGACGCGAGCGCGCTGAGTGATTTCCACTTCGCCCTGCGCGAACAAGCCGAGACTCTCGAAAGTAGCGTTCGGCACGCTGGATACGGTAGATGTGTCTACGAAGGCGCCGAAGGGGAAGAAGGTGGCGGCGAAACTAGTATCTGTATTCTCGCTGCGGTCGTGGAAGTAATCTGCACCGTAAGTGATCGTCAGCTTCTGTCCGACGAATTTCTTGAGCTCGAGCCGGCCGCCCAGAGTTTCGATGTCGGTGAAATTACGTTGCGCCGAAAGGACACTGTCCGGGCCCGGCGCCCCGATCGGAACTAGCACGTCTATCGAGAGATTCCTGACATTGCCCTGCCAATAGCCCGTTAGATCCAGCATGTCGGCGACACCTAGTGGCGCTGCCACAGCTTCGTATTTGGCGCTGAGACGGTCAAATCGTTGTCTTGGGTATTGGATCATGATGTCGGGCGAGTCGGGTGCGTACGCTACCGGGTCGACGAAACCGAAGCCCGCCGAATCCGCCGAATACCGCTGGAACTTGAGCGACACATCGTGGCCCTGGGCAATGTTGTAACCGAGAAAGGCTTCACCACTGTAATCCCGGACACCCGTATCGTGCACGCGGGTCGGTGTTGTCAGTGTGATGTCGCCAAAGGCGCCCGAGGGGGCTAGATAAGCGTCGGTGTTGCGGAACGTTCCATGCGCGCGGAACGAGAATGGACCGAAGAGCGCCTCTAGCATACCCCGCACGTTCTGCTGTTTGTCATGTGTGGAATACTGATAACCGACAGATCCGTGTAGCCCATCCTTATCTGGAGGTATCGTTACGAGATTGATAACTCCGCCGATTGCATCGCTTCCGTAAAGGACGGAACCGGGGCCGCGCACGATTTCTACTCGATCAATCGACGAGATATCGAACAAAGCCGGGATTTCACCAAAATCCTGCTGACGGCGCGCGTTGTTCAGCCGCAAGCCGTCCCCGAGAACGAGAATGCGCTGCCCGCGTTGGCCACGGATGATGGGACGGACCTGTGAGGTGCCGACGCCCGTGACGTCGAGTCCTTGTATGTCTCGAAACGCATCCGCGACGGAGTTGGCACCGAGCTGACGAAGCGATTGCTGCCCCAGCACGGTGACAGGCATCGGTACCTCCGAGACGGGGCGTTCGGATCGTGTCGCTGTGACGGTCACTCCGGCGAGGACGAGAACACTATCTGGAGTACTGGTTGTATCACTGCTCTGCTGTGCTGCCAAACCCGTTGCGAGAACAGAAAGGGCACAGAGAATTGCCAAAGAACGGGAGGTCATGGGGAACACTCGAGTTGAGGGTTCACGTTTTACAGGTCGTAGAACCCTATCCGAGGGCCGGAGGGGGCGGTATTGGGGAAAGTACGGAAGGCCGGGTCCGTAGAGATACGGAGGAGTTCAGACTGGCTCCGACTGCGACAGTCTACTCCTGCCGCAACGTGACGATCGGATCGATCACCGCAGCACGACGCGCTGGCAAAAGCGCGGCGAGCGACGCCACTCCCAACAGCAAGAGTGGCACGGTCACGAACGCCACCGGATCTGTCGGCTCCACACCGAACAACAACGAGGCGAGCAGTCGCATGGTCCCAAAAGCCGCCAACGCTCCGAACGCCATGCCGAGCAACACCGGACGGAGTCCTCTTCTGATCACGAATGACAACAGCTTCGCGGGATGCGCGCCGAGCGCCAAACGGATCGCCATCTCACGTGTCCGTTGCGTCACCGAGTAGGATGTAACCCCGTATATCCCGATGCTCGCCAGCACTATGGCGAGCGCTGCGAACGCGCTGAGTAGGAACGTGCGAAATCGCGGCGACGCGATGGACTGCGACACCAGTTGGTCCATAGTCCTCACGTTGGCCAGCGGCAGATCGCGGTCGATCGCCCATATCTCGCTCCGAATTGCAGGCACATAGCTCGCCGGATCGCCGTCGGTCTTCACAACCACTGTGGCGCGACGCAACTGCCACGGTATGAGAGACTGAGCCCGAGGAGCGTATGCCCGCGGTGGCTGCACTTCGTCCAGACTCAGGTGGCTCACGTTCTTCACCAGGGCCACGACTTCGGCGGGCTTGTCGTCCCAGAAAATCAAGCGCTTTCCCAACGGGCTCTCTCCGGGCCAGAACTGCTCCGCCAACGCCTCGTTGACCGCGATCACCCGGGTGGCGTCTGCGTTGTCGAACTCGGTGAACTCACGCCCCCTCAGCAGCTCGATGCCCATGACGGTGTGATAGTCGCCGGTGATCGTACGCACCTCGGCGCACTGCTCCTCGCCGGACGGCGGCGGCGGGCGATCGTCGGGTCTGGTCCCGTTACAGTCGAACCCGCCGCTCAATGGCGCGATGTTGACCGCCCCAGCGGCGCGTACGCCGGGAACACTGCGGATCCGTTCGAGCAGGCCACCGAACAAAACCGCCAGGTCGCCCTCTTCGGGATAACGCGCGCTGGGTGGAGCTATCTCGAACGTGAGCACGTTCCGGGTATCCAGACCGGTGTCGACACTGGTCAACCGCCAGAAGCTCTTGATCAGGAGCCCCGCGCCCATCAGCAGCAGGAACGCAAGGGTTACCTCCGATACGACGAGAGCGCTGCGCAACCGCAAGGGGGCCCGCTGGCTGGTGGCCGTGCGACTACCAGCCCCGAGTGAGCCCCGCAAGTCACGCGTGCGCAGCTGAATCGCTGGTGCCAATCCGCTCAACAAACCGGTGAGCAGCGTAACCAGAGCGGCGAACCCCAGCACCCCGGGATGCAGTCCGATCTGCGCCGCCCGCGGTATTCCGTTTGATCCCAAGGTCACGATCGCTCCGGTCACGAACAGCGCCACCGCCACGCCAGCTGCGCCGCCTATGAAGGCCAGCACCAGATTCTCGGTCAGCAACTGGCGCAGCAGCCGTCCACGGCTCGCGCCGAGCGCGCTCCGCACGGCGATCTCACGCTCGCGGTCCAGGGCACGACCCAAGACCAGGTTGCCGACGTTTATGGCTGCAATTGCCAACACGAGGACCACGGCTCCAAACAACACGAGCAAAGCGGGGCGCACGTCGCCTACGATGGTCTCGCGTAGCGGAATAGGTGCAATCCCTTCACCGGTATTGCTCTCGGGGTACAGCTTCTCCAACCGCTGGGAGATTTGTTCGAGCTCTGCCCCGGCGCGCCCCAGCGCAACACCCGCGCGCAACCGAGCGATCCCAGTGTACGAGTGCGAGCCGCGACTCGGCATGTCATCGTCAGAGAGACCGTCAAGACCGAGAGGGCGCCACACCTGAGGCACACCCCAACGGGCCCCGGACAACATCGGATCTTCGAATTCCGGGGGGCCGATCCCCACCACCACATGGGGGCTGCCGTTGAAAGAGAGTGTGGTGCCGATGACCGCCGGGTCGGCGCCGAATTTGCGCTGCCACAGCCCGTAGCCCAGTACCACGACCCGATCGTTGCCGTCAATATCTTCGGGGGGAAGAAAGAAACGGCCCAGATACGGGCGTACGCCCAGAACGTCGAAGAAACTGGAGGATACCAGGGCGCCGTCGATCTGCTCTGGCTCGTCGACGCCAGTGAGGCTCGGTCGCCACTCGTCATACGCCGCCGCGGCTTGGAACACGGTTGCCTGGTCCCGCATGTCGATGAAGTCGAGATACGCTATCGTGCCCGCGCCGTCGATGATCCCGTGCTCGGTTCCGAGCAGGCGCACGATTCGATCGGGTGAGTCGTAGGGCAGCTTGCGCAGTAGCACGCCATTCACCACGCTGAACAGGGCGGTGGTGGCCCCGATACCCAGCGCCAGCGTGAGCGCCACGACGGTCGTGAATCCCGGTTGTCTGGCGAGTGCGCGAAACGCGTACCGGATGTCCTGGACCAGTGTCTCCATGAAGTTGCCCCTGGCTCGGTGGTTGACTGCTTCCCTACGGAAAGCCTCGGCGGACGAGCGCGTGACGACGCGCGATGCGCGTTCTGCAGCGCCGTGAACCAGCACGTCGTGAACAGCGCGGGTCCAGAGGTAGAGCGAGGCGAGCGGCCGGCCCTGGGTCTCGGCCCGCTGCGAGCGGAAGACACGAGCCATGTCGTTGCCGAACTGTCGCCTCAAGTCTCGCGGAAAGGCCAGCAACAGGAGGCGATAAAGCCAATCACCGGTGCGGTGCGGCATTGTGAGAACGGACCGCCAGCTCTTAGCGTGCCTTGAGGAGATCGTGCGCCCGCGCCTCGACCACCATTGACTGCAGTCTCCTCGCTTCCGTCCGCGCGACTTCGAGGCCGAATGCCGTCAGGCGGAAGTAACGCCGCCGCTCGTCATCCAGCTGGGTGTCGGGGCGCTCATCGGATTCCTCGATCAGGCCGTCCGCCAGCATTGATCTCAGCGTGCGATACAGGTTGCCGGGCAGTATGCGCCGGCCGTCGCCAAACCGCCCCTCGAGCTGTTTCACAATGTCGTAGCCGTGCCGCTCCTGCTCCGTGAGCAGCAGCAAGATGTGGAACACCATGGGTTTCAAGGGAAGCAGGCTCTGCGGGTCGGGTCTCTGCTCGCCGGGCATGGCAATCACCTGGATTTCGTGAGTGAGGAGCCGATTGCCGCATCCGGCGCCCGGCTCCGACATCTGCTGGTCAACATAGTATCAAAATGATTCTAGTATCAAGTTGATTCTAATCGACTTGATACTATGTGGCAAGACGGGAAGCTGGGCCGAATTGCTGACCCACGAGTTCCTGTTCGTTCGAACCGGTTGCGTAGTCCCGGCCGTTTGCGAATGGGTAAGGCTAGCTCGGTTGTACCCGGTAGAAGATCGCGAACAGCGTCGGTACAACCACCATGGTCAGAAGCGTCGCGACACCCAGGCCGAACATTATCGTGACTGCCATCGAGACGAAGAACGCGTCTGGCACGAGCGGTAGCATGCCGAGGATCGTGGTGGCCGCCGCCATTCCCACCGGTCTGAGTCGGCTCACAGCCGATTCCAGAATTGCCTTGAAGTCCTCGAGCCCAGCCTTGCGTTGCGTGTTGATTTCGTCGATCAGCACGATTGCATTCTTGATCAACATTCCGGTGAGGCTCATGAACCCGAGCAGTGCCATGAAACCAAACGGCTGGCCGGTGATCAGCAGACCAAGCGTGACGCCTATCAGCGCGAGCGGTACCACCAGCCAGATGACCGCC